>JAHFHJ010000044.1 GCA_023246985.1 Candidatus Omnitrophota bacterium
GTTCTCAAGATATTCGGCGCCCAGGGCGAGATACTTGGACGGCTGGTAGTTCGCTCCCACGTGGGTTTCTTCGTAGTAAAGCCCGTTATGATCCCGAAAACGGAACTCTTCGCCGGCCTTTATTTTCCACTGAGCATTCAGTTTCTTTTCAACATCATAAGTGTTCCAAATCCCAAAATCCCCGTTTTTGGCCGGCGACGCCACGGCTAAGGGACCGCTGTCCCACAAAACCATGCAAAGAATGAACGAAGAAAAACAAACTGCCATGAAATGTTTCATTAATCCTCCTTGGAGATGGGGGTTAAATTTAAAAAAATTTTACATGAAAATTCGTATTTCCCCTACACCTTTTTTACATGAAACCTTTGTGATAGAATTCACAGACGGAGTTCCCCTCTTATGCCGAATGAAATGATTCTGATCATTGAAGACGAAAAGAACATCACCGAGCTTGTAAAATACAACCTCGAGCAGGAAGGCTTTCGCGTCCTCACGGCGGCAAAAGGCCGAACCGGGCTTGAAACCGCTCAAAGAGAAAAGCCGGACTTCATCATCCTTGACCTTATGCTCCCCGAACTGGGGGGCCTCGAGATCTGCAAAATCCTGAGGAACGACCCTACAACGAAGCCCATTCCCATCATCATGCTTACGGCCAAAGGGACCGAAGCGGACAAAGTGGTCGGCCTCGAACTCGGGGCGGATGATTACATCACCAAACCTTTTAGCCCGCGCGAACTCGTGGCACGCGTCAAAGCCGTCCTGCGGCGATCCCATGAAAAATCTTCCGAAGAATTCCTGAACGCAGGGACCATTGAACTGGATATTGCTAAACACGAACTACGGTTGAAAGGAAAGCCTATCGGCGCGACAGCAAAAGAATTCGAACTTTTGCGAAACCTTATGATCTCAAAGGGGCGGGTTCTTACGCGCGAGATTCTTCTTGAAAAGGTATGGGGATACGAAAATTCTGTGAACATTGAAACCCGCACAGTGGATATGCATATTACACAGCTCAGGAAAAAGCTCGGCAAAGAGGCTGACCGGATCGTCACGGTTAAAAGTGTCGGCTACCGCTTGGACGGAGATTAGAATGTCCCCACTGCGTACCAGTTTCGCCAAACGCTTCTTCATCTTTTACGGAATCATCTTTATAGCTGTTCTCCTCGTCACGGATTGGATGCTTACGCGAGTATTTGAAAAACGCGATTTTGATCAACTCCACAATTCGCTAGTCCATCAGACCCTTCTTCTGCGGGAGTTGGTCACACCACCATTTCTTCAGGGAAATGCCGAAACGCTTCAAGCTCTGGTCCGGGACCTTTCAAATAGAACAAAATCTCGCATCACGGTCGTGGACCGCACCGGGATTGTCAAGGCCGACTCCAGCGAGGACCTTTCCGGACTTTCCAAGATGGACAATCACGCGTTGCGGCCTGAGATCGCCGCCGCTCTCACGAAAGAAATGGGCACCAGTATCCGCTACAGTATGACCCTCGAAACAAGAATGCTCTACATCGCCATGTCGATCCTTAAAGATGCTCAGGTCGTTGGTGTTATCCGTGCGGCACTCCCCGTGCAACAAGTGGATCAGACGTTGGCTTCCGCACGCAGGCCGATCTATCTGGCGACGCTCCTCGGCATCCTTGTCGTCATTCTGGTAGGATTCTTTTTCGGGAATCATGTCAACCATCGAATCCGCAGGATTACTTACGCGGCCCAACGGTATGCCGACGGGGATTTTTCGGAGAAAGTCCCGATCGATGGACAGGATGAGCTTCAGCTTTTGGCCGGAACCATGAACGCAATGGCACAAGCACTCCGCTTCCGAATGGAAGAATTACGGGGTGAAAAAGAAAAAATGGCGGCAATCCTTCAGAATATGTCTGACGGGGTCCTGGCTGTGGATCATATGAAGCAAGTCTTGGTCGCTAATCAAAGCGCCGAAATGATGTTCGCTATTCCGGAAGGATCTTCCCACGGGCAAAACCTTATTGAAGTAACCCGGAACCCCCAGATCAATACCTTGATGGACCGGGTATGGAAAACCCATTCGCCCGTGTCCGAAGAGATCCTACTTATTGGGAAGGTGAAAAGATCCCTGCAGATCAGCGCCATCGGTATTCAGGACCCAAAACAGGAGATCCGCGGCATCCTTGTATTTCATGATATTACCGAGCTTCACCGGCTTGAAAATATCCGGAAGGAGTTTGTAGCCAATGTGTCCCATGAGATTAGAACTCCGCTGACCTCGCTCCGGGGCTTCATCGAGACCCTCCTAAGCGGCGCCACGAATGACGCCGCAGCCACCGAAAGATTCCTGAGGATCATGGAAGAGGATACTCTGCGCCTTTCCAGGTTAGTGGATGACCTGCTGACCTTAAATGAAGTCGAACAGGGATTTACGGTCCTCAAAAAAGAGCCGCTGGATCTTTCCGCCGAGGTCAGGATAGTTCTCGATAGATTTAAATCACAGCTGGAAGGAAAAAAGATCGCGGTGGAAAACAAGATCGCATCTCATTCCCAACTTCGTGTCCAGGCGAATCCCGACAAATTCAGACAGGTACTCGTCAATCTTCTCGATAACGCCATCAAATTCAATCAGCCCGCAGGGAAGATCGTTTTGGATGCTCAAAATCTTTCCAAGGAGATCGAGATCTCCGTGGAAGATACCGGCATCGGGATTCCTCAGGATGCAATTGATCGGATTTTTGAGAGATTTTTTCGGGTCGACAAAACCCGCTCGCGGGAGCTTGGCGGCACAGGTCTCGGGCTTGCCATCGTCAAACACATCCTCGAAGCCCACGGCGGCCATGCCGCCTGCAAGAGCCAAGTCGGTAAAGGTTCTACCTTTTTAGTTTTTTTTCCGATCTAAGATCCATGGTCCTCAAAATGGTGACGGACTTCTTTGCCTTGTTTTAAGTAGATCGTGTCTTCCGCGATATTGTTGGCAAGGTCAGCAATGCGTTCTAAATTGCGCCCGATCATCAGAACGTTCAAAGCGCGGCGAATGGCCGACGGTTCTTTTTCCATAAGCGCGACCATATCCGTGAATAACGTATCGTTGTAATCATCGATCTTATCGTCGTTTTCGAGAACTTTACGCGCCAAGTCCACATTTTCATTCATAAAACAATCGAGCGCATCCCGGACCATTTTTTGCGCAGCGTCTGCCATATCATTAAGAGGAAAATCGATTCCGAGCGATGGCTGACCGATCAAATACTGGCTCTTTTCCGCGATATTGACGGCGTGATCCCCCATCCGCTCCAAATCGGTGTTGATCTTGAGGACCATGGTGATGAGCCGCAGATCACGCGCCATGGGCTGCACGAGCGCCAGTAGCGTATGTCCCTTCTCGTCGATCTCGATCTCAAGCTGATTGATGACCTTCTCATTCTCGAGGACCTCTTTCACACGGTCCTCGGAACGCTCAACCAGCGCTTCAAAAGATTTTTCGATGGCGCCTTCCACCAAAAGCCCCATCTGGAATAATTTCTGTTTCAGCCCGTTCAGTTCTTCCGCAAAATGTCTTTCCATGGTTGTGTCCTTTCTTGTTATCCGTATCTTCCGGTGATGTATTCTTCCGTCTGCTTCTCCTGCGGGTTCGTAAAAACCTGCTTCGTTTCTCCGTATTCGACAAGCTTCCCGAGGAGCATAAAGCCCGTCCAGTCCGAGACGCGAGCCGCCTGCTGCATATTGTGCGTCACGATCAGGATCGTGTAATCTTTTTTCAGTTCGAACATAAGCTCCTCGATCCGCTGGGTCGCGAGCGGATCCAGCGCCGAACAAGGTTCGTCCATGAGCACGACATCCGGCATCACAGCCACAAGACGCGCGATACAAAGCCGCTGTTGCTGCTCCAGGGAAAGGTCCAGAGCCGAATCCTCCAGCCTATCTTTAAGCACATCCCACAACTGGACGCGGGACAGGAAACGTTCCACAATCTCTCCGAGTTTTCCCCTGTCTTTCAAACCATGCGTCCGGGGACCATAAGCGATATTGTCAAAGACCGAAAGCGGGAACGGGTTAGGCCGCTGAAAGACCATCCCAACCTTTTTGCGAAGCTCCACAAGATCCGTCCCGGGTTCATAGATATTCTTTCCGTCGATCAAAACTTTCCCGGTAACCTTCACGCCGTCGATCAAATCGTTCATCCTGTTCAAGGCCCTAAGAAGCGTTGATTTCCCGCAACCCGAGGGACCAATGAGGGCCGTGATCATTTTCTCCTTGATCACAAGATCCACGTCAATAAGCGCTTGAAAGGTCCCGTAAAAAAGATCGAGATTTTTCGTTTCAATTTTACTCATAGATCAATCCTCAGGACACACGCCACAAGGCCACAAAGGCACAAGATATGCGCCCTGAATCCTGTGGCATGCGACGTGGGCTTTGTGACATGAATCACCCGAACCTTCCCGTGAGATAATCGTTCGTGCGTTTGTCCCGCGGCGTGGTGAAAAGCTTCCGAGTCTCATCGATCTCGACCAGTTCTCCCATCAAAAAGAACGCCACGCGGTCCCCGACGCGCGCGGCCTGCTTCACGTTATTGGTCACCAGGATCTGGGTGTAGCGTATTTTGAGTTCACGCATCGCCTCTTCAACTTTAGCTGTGGAAATGGGATCTAGTCCGGAGCAAGGTTCGTCATAAAGGATCACTTCCGGCTCAACAGCCAGGGTCCTTGCGATACAAAGCCGCTGCTGCTGCCCACCGGAAAGCTTCATCCCCGACGAATCGAGCCGGTCTTTGACTTCGTCCCAAAGAAATGCGGCGCGAAGACTTTTTTCCACGATCTCTTTAAGTTTCTTCTTATCATTGAGCCCATGCCGTCTTGGCCCATACGCGACATTGTCAAAGATCGACATCGGAAGCGGGATCGGCAACGCAAAGACCATTGTCACTTTTTTTCGAACCTCTTCGGCATCCATGTCCCGGTTGATGTCTTTGCCGTTCAGCTTGATCGAGCCAGTCATTCGACAGGAAAGATCTAAGTCGTTTAACCGGTTCAGCGCCCGGAGAAACGAGGTTTTTCCACTGTTGGCAGGACCGATCACGCCGAGGATCTCTTTATCCTTTATGGCGAGATTCACATGCCTCAGCGCATGAACGCCCCCATAATCAATGCTTAGATCTGCAACGACGATTTTATCTACCATTGTTTTTTGCTCCGAATACGCGCACGAACAATAATCGCGACAAGGTTAAGCAGAAAAACCATCCCTACCAGCACCAGGGCCGTTCCATACTGAAGCGCGGGTTTCACGTTCGGAACCTGCGTTGAAAGCACGTACAGGTGATACGGCAGAGCCATACACTGGTCAAAGATCGATTTCGGCAACCGAGGCAGATAAAAAGCCGCGACCGTAAAAAGAATGGGCGCCGTTTCGCCGGCGGTCCGGCTGATCCCCAGGATCGCTCCGGTTAATATGCCCGGCAAAGCGTTCGGAAGAACCACGTGGCGGATCGTCTGCCACCGGCTTACCCCAAGCGCAAGGCTCGCTTCACGGAAAGAACGTGGAACGCTCATAAGCGCCTCTTTGGAGGATGTGATGATCACAGGAAGTTCCATGATCGCAAGCGTCAGGGCCCCCGCAAGGATTGAAGAACCAAATTGAAAAAAAATCACAAAAAGTCCGAGGCCGAAAAGGCCGTAAACCACGGACGGAACGCCCGCGAGGTTTACGATCGCGATCTCAATCATCCTCGTCCACCAATTCCGCTTGGCATATTCCACGAGATAGACTGCTGTCAAAACACCCAGCGGGAGCGCGACACTGATCGCGCAAAAAACAAGGCAAAGAGTTCCTACGATAGCGGGAAAAATGCCCCCGGCCCGCATCCCCATCCTCGGCATCTCCGTTAAGAATTGCCAGCTGATCGCGGGCAGCCCCCTTTGGATAAGAATAGCCAGGATCAGAATCACCGGAATAATCACAATGCTTGCGGCTATCCCAAGCAGGATAAAAGCGATTTTTTGTTTTGTCTGAGGTTTGAATTTCATTTGTTTTTACGATGCCTCGCCATATCGGCAAGAAAATTGATCAGAAAAGTGATCCCAAATAGAACTAAACCGATCGCAAAAAGCGCAAAATAATGTTCGCTCCCGCGGACTGTTTCTCCCATCTCCGCGGCAATGGTTGCCGTCATGGTTCGGACCGGTGCCAGGATTGTGTGGGGCATTACCGAAGCATTGCCGGTCAGCATCATCACCGCCATGGTCTCTCCGATCACGCGGCCGATCCCGAGCATGATCGCGGCCACGATCCCCGAGGAAGCAGCGGGAATAATTACACGATAGATCGTCTGCCAATGCGTGGCCCCAAGCGCCAGGGAGCCTTCCTTGTAGATTCGAGGCACCGAGCTGATCGAGTCCTCCATAATGCTCACCATCGTCGGTATCGCCATGAACGCTAGCGCGATAGAACCTGTGAGCGCGGTAAGGCCTGTCGGGAGGTGGAAGATATGTTTCACGATCGGGCTAAGCATGGTCATCCCGATAAAACCGATCACGATGCTGGGGATCGCGGCAAGAAGTTCTACACCGGCCTTGAGAATTTCCCGCATCCATTTTGGGGCGATTTCGGCAATAAAAATAGCGCACGCCATTCCAAGGGGTACGGAAATAACCGCAGCGCCGATCGTCACAATCAGGGAGCCTAGAAAAAGAGGCAGGATCCCGATCTGCGGCGGCTCTGAAAGAGGGCTCCATAGAGTTCCGAAGAGGAAGTTCCACGGACTGGAGAATTTGAAAAGTGCGAGACCGTCCTTAGCGAGAAAAAAGAAGATCAAAATGACAAAGAGAATACACGCGAAACCACTCAGGAGAATGATCTTTTCAATGATAAATTCTTTGAATCTTCTCACTCCTTCACGCTCTTGTTTCCCCGTTCATACCATAGGGGACCAGGCATGGATGGATTGCCTGTCCCCTGCGGCATTCTTTTCGGCACACCATGAGGCATGCTCCTGCTGCTAAAGAAACACTATTCCTTTTTGGGAAGAGAAACAAAACCCATGGCCTCGACAATTTTCTGCCCCTTTTCGCTCAGGGCAAAATCGATGAAAGCCTTGGTCACACCTTGTGGCTTGAAGCCGGTATACATATAGAGGTAGCGCCAGACCGGATAGGTGTGATTCGTGGCAGTTTCCTTAGAAGGCTGGACGAAGGGCCCCTCTTTCGTCTTAGCGACAGCGATCGTTTTAACCTCCGGGGTCACATAGCCGAGGCCGTCGTAACCGATCGCGCTTGTGCTTTGCGAGGTTTCGTTAATGATCGCTTCGGAGGACGGCATCATCAGTACCGACGGCGCATACTCCTCCGGGCCTTTTTCATGCCCTTTTCTCACCACGTTCTCCAGGAAGTACATGTGCGTCCCGGAATTCCGTTCGCGCGAAAGGACCAGGATCTTCTCGTTATTCCCGCCGACTTCGTTCCAATTTGTGATCTTGCCGGTAAAAATGCCGGACAGCTGGTCGATCGTGAGTTCCTTGACAGGGTTCGCCGGGTTCACGATCACCGCGAGCGCATCGACTGCCACCTTGAATTCTTCCGGATAATATCCGGCCTTCTGCGCGTCATCGATTTCTTTCTTCTTGATCGGACGGCTTGCGTTGGCAATATCAGTTGTGCCGTTGATCAAGGCCGCGATCCCGGTGCCGGATCCGCCCCCCGTTACCGCAAGACTGGCCTCCGGATGCTCTTTCATGAATTCCTCAGCCCACGCCTGACTTAGATTCACGATCGTATCCGACCCCTTGATCTGGATCAAATTATTGCTTTCTTTGGCGTAACTAACACCGGCACATGGAGACAAAACCATTAACACAATTCCGGATATTGCTGTGATCTTCTTCATTTGTGCTCCTTTTTTATACCACGGTTATTGTATCTGAAAGCTACTTCAACGAATGTAAAATCCGCGTAAAACCTCAAAACTTCCAGGTCATATCCATCTGGAACCGGGTAACCGATTGATCCGGTTGCATACCGTTCGTCGTGGTATCTCTTTGAGTGATCGGCCGCACGAGGAAGCAGGCACCGTTCAACATCAAGTAATTCGTGAGGTTGTATCCTAGTTTGATAACGCTCCCGGCCTTGTCGGTGCCGCCATAGTTATAACCGCCGAAGTCGCTATCGTTAAAAGCGCCCACTACAGAGTTCGCGCCAATATACTTATATTGGTAGCTCGCCTGCCAGTCCCCTTTCTTCTGGAGTTTGCCAACCGCCAGCCCCAGAGACCAAGCATCCTCGCCTCCTTGCATCGAGTTATTTGGAGTTGCAGCAGAAAGGCCAGAATGGTTGCTCATATTACGCGCAAATTCAGCGAACGGCTTCACGGGAATTCCGTGAGGATAAAAATTGATCTCCTGATAGAACCCAAGGATGTTGAAGTTTCTGGCTGACAGAATATTCGCGTCATAGCTCGGGTTCCCGTTGGCCTGGCTTGCACCGTCAATGTACCAGTTGGCCGCTCTGGCATAATTTTGGTAATTGTAGACCGAAATCGCTGAAAGAGCGTCCACAGGTCTATCTAAACCTGGCACATAAAAAACAGGGTTCAATCCGGACTGATACGCAAAGAGGTTCGCATCCTTGGTACCGGTGGTTCCAGACTCTTTAAGAACGAACTGGCCCAAAATGCCGTACGTCTTAAGACGCAGATTTTCAGTCTTCAAAAGAAGACCCTCAATCTTCTCATAAACACCTTCCGGTTTCAGATCCCGATCCCAGATCATATCGATAGAACCTTTTTCAAAAGGGTTGTTGAATTTTCCGGCAGTGATCTCGATGCCGTCAGATCGCAAGCCATCCGACAAGCTGACCTTGGACCAGTCCGGCGTATAGGTTGCATAGGCTTTCTCGATCCAGATATTCTTGAAGTTAAAATCATTATTCAAAGACTGGTTCGTTGAGACGGGGTCTATGTTATAACCTGTCGAGCCCATTTTTTCGCCGCTCGCCATCGAAAAACCGACCTTCATTTCATCGTTGAATTTCTTTTCAAATCCATAGCGCAAGCGGAAACGGAAACGATTCCTATCCGGTTCAGAAGTAGTAGCCGCAGTATTGCCATTCAAATGGAATGCTTCATAGCGAAGCCGGAGATCGCCGCTAAATTTGAGGTCTTTGAGCCACTTGTCCGCACCGCCTGTCGCATCACCGAGTCGCTGTTTGAATTCCGCTTCACTCATGGGAGGCGTTGCTTCAACGCCACGTGGAGCCATCTGAATCTGGGCACCCTTGGCCTTGAGTTCCTGTATCTCGGCTTTTTGGGCAGAGACCATAGCCTGGAGATCGGACATCTGCTTCTGAAGTCCTTTCACAAGACTCGTAAGATCCGCGTCTTGCGCCATGACAGCCGTGGTGAGATAAAAAATTGAGAGCACAAAACACACAAGTGTTCTTGAGGCAATCTTTCGGTTCATGTCATTCCCTCCCGGTTATCCAAATTGATCTTGTTTTGAATTTCGGGAGAAATGATAAAAGAGGCGTGTCAGGTTTTTGTGATGGAGGTGTAAAAAGAGTGTAAAGTTAAACCTTTTCTACGCCAGGCGTGAAAAAGGTCGCGAGGGAAAAAGCAGGAGGGTTCTTAGAAAAACCGACGGGCTACGGCGTAAGAAAGCGCCGAGATCGCCGCCGAACACGGAATCGTAATGATCCATGCCCACGCAATGTTGCCCGCAACCCCCCACCGTACGGCGCTCATCCGCTTCAAGGAACCCGCGCCCATGATCGCTCCCGTGATCGTATGCGTCGTGCTGACCGGGATGCCGAACGCCGAAGCCATGAACAAGCTTGTGGCAGCTCCTGATTCCGCGCAAAAACCGTCCACAGGACGGAGTTTCGCGACCTTCTGCCCCATCGTCTTCACGATGCGCCATCCTCCGGACATCGTACCAAGCGCGATCGCGCTGTGGCAGGTGATCACGATCCAGAAAGGAATATGGAATTCTTTTCCCAAAAGCCCCGCGCTGAAAAGAAGGCTCGCGATGATCCCCATCGTCTTCTGGGCGTCATTGCCGCCATGTCCGAGACTGTAGAGCGCGGCTGAAACAAGCTGGCCATTTCTGAACCAATGATCCACTTGGGCCGACGACTTTTTCCGGGCGATCCAGTGCACGATCACGCCGTAGGAGGCGCCCAGTAAAAAACCCACGATCGGGGAGATGAGAATAAAAGACACCGTTTTGATGATCCCGCTCCAAACCAAAGACCCCGTACCGGCTTTCACGAGCGCCGACCCGACCAACCCGCCGATCAGCGCGTGGGAGGAACTCGTCGGAAGGCCAAAATACCAGGTGATGATGTTCCAGGCGCAGGCGCCCATCAACGCCCCGAAGATGACCCGGCTGTCCACGATATGGATATCAATGATCCCCTTCCCGATCGTATTGGCGACATGAAGCCCGAAGAAAAGAAAAGCGATGAAGTTAAAGAAAGCGGCCCAAATCACCGCGTGCTGCGGAGAAAGAA
>JAHFHJ010000045.1:0-1949 GCA_023246985.1 Candidatus Omnitrophota bacterium
CGACCATCGCGATCAGGAGCACATCCGGCGGAACCGGGAAAAATGAACTTTCCGCGAAAGCGATCCCAAAAAGGGCGTACGGCGCCTGGGGGGTTTTGCTCCAATGAAGCGTCCAATCGTAGAGCCTTCTTATCCATCGCATCGGGGCCTTGAAAAAACTGGCTGCTGAAACCGCCATCATGCTCTCCCTGGATTGTGCGGCCTTGTGCCGCAAAGACCGGCCCCCATTTCAACTTCGCTGAAATTGATGGGTATTGGGACTATCCCGACTTTAATTTTCTTTTCATGAACGGCAGTCGGGATTGCCCCATCCCGCCCATGGGGCGGGATGATAAGGATTGGGACTAGGCTTCCGCGGCATTCGCAAGTGCGGTAAGTAACAGCGGATCGGTCTTTGTGATCTTGCCCAAACTTTTTTGAATTCTTGCCGCCGCCTCTTTCAAAGTCACTTTTAAAACGAATGAGAACTCCCCGACAAGACCCTTGACCGAATGCTCCAGCATTTGACGCTTTCTTTGATCCCGGACCCTTAATTTGTCGGCAGAAAAGGACAGGATATTTTTGGCAAGGATCCATTTGTGCTCCGTTTGAGCGACACTGCTGTCCCCGGCTCGTAGATAATTCAGGATCTTCTTGGCTTCTTTCGCTGAAATGAGCGCGTGAAAGCCGGCGACTTCTAGATCGGTCATCGCAATCACAAAGCGCACTTTCATTTTACTCATCACTCGCGGAACGATTGAATAGCACGGAACTTTTTTCCCGGACTGGTCCTGTTCGATCACCCGTTCCACCCGGCATAGACCATGCACCGCATGAAACAATAGATCACCGCTAACGATCTTCTTAAGCTTCATGAGTATCTCTTTATGGGTTAGGGGAAGGAAGGCCCGGGGATCCCTGCAAAAGTGCCGGAGCTTGCGGGATCTTCCGGAGGGGCTTGTTCTTTTTTATTCAGGCGTTTGTTCCGCTTTTCTTCTTGTCTTTTTTTTCTTATCTCTTCTTTGCGCCTTTTATCGCCTTTAAAATTTTGTCTCATAGAAGTCCTCGTTTGAAGAATGCCTGCGTTTATTGCCAAGGGCTAAGGGTTGGATCGAGAGTGAGAAGCGACACCAATATGATTCTAACACGCTATGCCAAAGGACCCTAACCTTTAATTAAAAGCGAATGGGAATGAAGTCAAGTTCGAGTCCTGGGAGGCAGGGACTCGGGACTCGAATGGATTTCTCGTTTTGACCGGTCCCGAGATACGAGTCCCATGTCCCGAGTTTGGGAAGTTATGCCGACCGCGCGGTCGCGAGATATTCGGCTCGCATCCGTTCAACAAGCTGACTCACGCCCGCAAGGTTCAGAAAGTTCTGAAGCGCCTTGTTGTCCAGGCGGATAAAATTATCACCCAGCTTTTTCACCAGCTCTTCCGGCATGGTTTCGGTCGCAGAGGCCATGGCCTTCAGGGACACTGCTTTCCTTGCGGTTAGAGAGGCGCGTGCGGCTTCCTCATCCAGGAGTTTTCTCGCTTCCTCCGAAGTCTTAGCCGTCAAAATGAGCGGCCGACGGGCTTTAGCAAGCTGGACGTTGATTTGATCAAGGAAGCCGCTGTCCGCGCCTGGGGGCATTAAAACGACAACGGGTATATCACCCAAAATCAGCCGTATCGCCGCGGCCAAGCCGTGCTCGGACGCAAGCTTATAACCAAGGATAAGGGCATCGGAATCCTGGAGGACCCGCCCCTGCAAGAGCACTTTCAGGGCATCCGCCAACTGCTTCCGTTTTTTCAGATCTTCCGGCCGGCTCGCGACCGTGATCGTTTCAGCCGCGAAAGCCTGCGGCACCAGAACCCTCATCATAGATAAAACGACGCCCTCACCGAGTGTATAAAGCGTAAGCGACATAATACCGTCTGTGATTTCTTGTGTAACTCCGCGAACACCCTTTTCATCCCCGCCGCCCCA
>JAHFHJ010000045.1:2049-10444 GCA_023246985.1 Candidatus Omnitrophota bacterium
GCGTCCGCCTGCCCCATTTTCATGAGGTCACTCTCAAAAACCACACGGTCTGTTTTAGCGAAGTTGTCGGGGAAATAGATCTTTTTGAAATATTCCGCTTCTTCGAGGATCGCCCCCCTTTGGCTTAGTGACGCGGCCTTGTATTGTTCATAATTTTTTTCAAATTCCGCATCGTGGCGGAATGTCTTGAAAAGAGAGTCCAGGAAATGATCTATGATGACTTCGGATGCCGGAACATTCGGCATGGAAAGGATGGGATCATGAAGCCGGACCCGGCTCACCCCCCTCCTGAGCAATTCATGAAGGATATCAACGCTGGAGGCTTCCCGCATATCATCGGTATGGGGCTTGAAGGGCATGCCAAGCATGATAATGTTTTTGTTTTCCAATGGACGCGCCGCATTCGGAAATTCCGTAATCTTCCGGACAGCTTTCTCAACAATAAGTTTTTTATAATAATCATTGAGACCCGTAGCGATTGCGATCAGCGGCAGTTTATGACCCGTCGATTTTTTCGAGTTGAAATCAAGCGCCAAAACATCCTTCGGAAAACAGGACCCGCCGTAACCCGCACCGGGAAAAAGAAACGCGTTTGGCCCGATCCGCTCGTCCGCACGAAGAGCACTTCTGACCTCCATGAAATCTGCATCGTCCCGTTCGGCCATGGCCGCAAAAAGATTGGAAAGCGTGATTGAAAGCGCGAGAAAGCTGTTCGCCAGGTACTTGATGATCGTCGAGCTCGCGGTGTCCGTCAGCAGCACGGTATGCGGGTGCTTGACCATCAGAGGATACCAAAGCTCCAGAATTTCTTTCTCCGCGCGTCTCCGGTCTTCGGGGCTCAGCGCCGCATCAAAACCGAGGACGGTCCTGTCCGGTTTTGTCACGTCCTCGATCGCCTGGCCTTCGCGCAAAAATTCGGGATTGCTGACGAGCGCATAATTTTTCCCAAGCGTAAGTCCTTTGGCCTTCAAAGTATCATTCATCAGTTTGAATGTATCCGGCGTCACCGTGGATTTGACGACAATCGCCTTGAATCCGCCGTGGTTTAAGATCACGTCCCCAACGTCTGCCGAGGCCTTTACGATAGATGAAAGGTCCACCTCTCCGGTCTCCTGGGAAGGCGTTCCAATCGTAAGATACACAACGGAAGAATTTTTGATCGCGTTTTCCAGATCCGTGGAAAAAAAGATTAGCCCTTTTTCCTTATCGGCAATGATCATTTCCATGAGGCCGCGCTCGTAGATCGGGACCTCGGTTTTCGGTCCGTTCAGGGCATCCATTTCCTTCTGCTTGGCCTTGATATCCACGACATGGACCTCGTGGCCCATGGCGGCAAGATTGGCCGCGGTCATAAGTCCAACATAACCGCCGCCGATCACCGTAACATTTTTCTTTTGAAGTGCCGGGGGGCCCTGTTGTCCCGCCCATTCGCGAAGGGCTTCTTCATAACCTTTAACGTCCCGAATGACCGTACTGTCGCTGAGGCGGTCACCGGTTTCACTGTCCAGCGAGGGCCCTAAAGGCAGTCTTCCGACGCCGAAAAGATTTATTTTGGCCTTTCTCATATCCTCCAATCCGTAAAGATGGGTGCCGTCCGCCCGCAATCCAAAAAGGTTCATCCCGTCAAGGAGCAGTTTACCGTTCAGTGCCTTTGCAAGCTTCGGGATGTCGATCTCTTTAAGGGCTTGATTGGAATCCGTCGGAATGATCGCCAGATCAGCCGATTGAATCGCGGAATAAAGATCCCGAACGAATTCGAATCGTACGGACTTGAGACGCGGGATTTCTTTGCTCTTCGTCTCCACCCATTTTTTAAATGCTTTTTCCACGGCAGGTTCCGGGATATAAAATTCGCTGACCCCGTGGTGGATCACTAACTGCTTGATCAAAAGGAGTGCTGGTGAGTCCGTGATCTGGCCGCTTGGGGAGCGATCACCCACGCTTAAAAGCGCCACTTTTTTCCCATGAAGAGCGCCGCCGACCTTTTCGTATTCCCTTGCGATAAGTTTGTAAAAATCCATGATGTTCTTCGAGTTTGCGTTGAGAATGTTCTTCAGCACAAAGAGCAATTGTAATTCCTGAGGAAGTTCTTTAAGAATTTCTGAAAAATCGACGCCTTTTTCGAGTTCCGTAACGGCCGCGGTGACCTTCGCTTCCGTAAGATCCCGGTGCTCCTTATCGCTCTTCCCTTCCAATTTTACGGTCGCTTTATAAAGCCTTTGCGCGTAGATCCACTTAAGATAGACATAAAGCCTTCCGCCGAATCCGAGCGACGGATTCGTAAAAAGAGTGCGTATCCTTTGATCAAGGCCCGCCCCGAATGCCGCGGCGCTCAAATCCGCTCCATAGGCGCGCGCAAGTTCAGCGATATCGTTAAAGTGCGCCAGTTTGGCTCCGAGGTAAATCAGGAGCATTTCTTTGGCCATTTCGGCGCTGCGGATATTCATATACTGGATTTTCTTTCCCTGAGAAACATTTTCATAAACAGGGTCCAGGATCGCCTTGGTCTTATTTTGGAAATCCCGGCTTTTGTCGGTCATGAGGCCGAAGACGACGATCGGTTCGATCGTTTTTCCGGTCTGTGTTTCTTGATAGCTGAAGTCCGGCTGGAAGACAATATCAAAATCGAAATCGTCGTTCGCCGGAGGTTTAGCATTCCATTTGATCGTGTCATAGATTGATTGAGAGATCCCGGGATCAACCATGCCGCGCAGGATGAAGATTTTCCGTTCCCGGGGTTTATGCAACCTGGCTTCATCCTTACGAACTTGCTTAAGCGCCGGGGCTATTTTACTCCTGGCGATTTCAAGCAGGTTATTTTCATAAGCGCTGTAATCGTGCTTGGCTTCCATGAGCAGAGGCCAATAGATAATTTGATGGGCCGCTATCTGCTCTGCCATAGCGCCGATACTCATACTGCCGTCAATGGAGGTCACGGCGTGGTTGTCCCTGCGCAGTTTGCTGACGATTTTTTCCACATCGATTTGCTCCGCACCGCCGATCCCGTCAATAACGGAGGATGACCCCTTTGCATCCTCCCGCATCTCCGAACGGGCAGTGCCCTGCGAGATAGGAATTATTTCCAGAATTTGGAAATGATCAGGCGGTTCTTGCAGTACATTGGGATTCTCTGGCTTTTCGATCGGAACTCCGATGGACCACTTTTCACGATGAAGTTTTTCTCCGGAATGTTCCAGAGGATAAAGTACGCCCGTAATCGCATTACGAATCCGGTATTGGACTTCTTTGGAATCGCGGATGCCGAGATTGGAAACGTCGATCAGCCGGAACCAGGCCTTACCGTCTTCCGGCCGATAAGGCATTCTCGGAAAGTGAATCGGGACGATCACGCGAGGCGTGTTCTCGCCGGCAATGCCCCTTGAGATCACGAGGGCGCTTTCGCGATCCACCCGGTGGAACCAGATCTGCCCTTCCGTGAAAAGCTTCGAAAAACCCGGCTGCAAGAACACTTGTTTTAATTTTTCATATACCTCAGCATTCCAGTCCTTTATTGAATCAAGCAACACTGGCGAAAGGACCGCCACAAATGCCATAACGGAAGGAATGCCGTTCGTTCCGAACCGGGCCACAGCATCCGCTTTGGACAGACCGGCAACGCCCAGGAGGGCCTGGGTCAATGCTGCCTGATCCTCAAGCGATTCCTTGACCTTTTGAAAAAGAAGCTGCGTAATGGCCTTCCCTTCGCTTACGATCTGGCCCTTCGTAAGGGCTTCAAGGTAAGATACCACTTCGTTCTGGATCCGTTTTTTCAGCTCGTCGGATTTTTTCCCGGTATCCGTCAAACGGAGGATCTGGACCCCCGGATAAGGGATTCCGACCGGAACCATCTCCGCGGCTTTCCAGAGAGGATATTTCCCGGAGGCTTCATTCGTGATTACATCCCGGACCTGGACAATATGCGAATCGTCAGCCGCGAGTTCTTCGCCGACGGCATAGGCTATCGCCTTGGTCCCGTAAAGGGCGCCCCAAGCCTTATCGGTCCTGCCAGCAGAAAAAACATACTCCCCAAGATTCAGCACCACGATCACGCGCTCCCCGTCGAAATCCACCGCGTAACCGCGGATCTTGCGGGCGATATTTTCAAAAGGTATACTGTGTTCCTCGAGATAATACGCAAGATTTTCGCGAACCATAGGGTTCTCGAGCCAAGCATCGAGGCTCCGATCCCGGGTCGTCACGTACTGTTTCAGGATTCGGAATGAAACTTCGGCAGTAAGGCGGTCGATGATTTCAAGCGCCTTGAGATTTGCCTCGACTTTTTTGAGAACATTTGGGGTCTTTTTCGCGAGATCGGAAAGTTCTCGAACCTTATGGACCACGGGACCGAGCGATGCGTCGGCCTCTTTGAAGAATGCTTCCAGATAATCGAAGATATCCCCTCGTTCGTTCCTCATGGCGTGATGAGCAATGCTGTTGAAACATTCTCGCCCTCGTATTCTAAGCTGGTGAAAACCTTCCATGAATCCGAGGATTCCGCGCGCCCGGCTTTGCGGCATGGACGTGTACGCCCATGTGAATTCCGGCTGCCAAGGATTGGCCAGGGTTCGACTCAGGAAGGCAGTCGCGCGCTCAATCGGGATCTCAAGCCCCTCAAAAAATTTATCCTCTTCGTTCAGATCGCGGATCGCCTGCTCCCACAGTTGTTTGTGCGCGAAAGCCTGTCCCCTGGTTATATCCACTTTGGGGGTCGAATCGAGGACGCTGAACTGAAGCTCGCGGCGGCTCACCGGATCGACCGTCCGGGCGCTCAGGTCATAGAGCGCTTGGGTCAGTGAAGACGCGGCGGGACGGCGTCCCCCGCCCTGTTGAGTGCTGAATTCCGCCTGGCTGTACTCGATCAAAAAGCCGTTTGTGATTTTCCATTTCCCGAAGCGGAGATTCTCGACCAGGTTATTGTGCGTGATTCCGTCTTTGAAGACGTCTTTTTCCTCACCGGTCGTGGTATCAAGGATCGTAAAAAGTTCCGGGTCCGCGCCGCCCCACACGCCGATCAATGCTGCCATGTTCGTCATGGCTTTCATCATGCTGGTGCCTGATGCCTCGAGGGATTCATCGGACAACATAACCGAGGCGCTGACCCCCTGGAAAATGATCGGAGCGATATAGTTATTGTAGTCATCGATCGTAACGAACCGGTCCTCAAGCCCGAGTTTTTTGATCAGCTGCTGAATCTCAAGGAACATCGCATGGGCTTCCGATCCGAATTCACGGCCTCCTAGAATGACTTTGAGAGCGTGTTTCTTGAAATAAGCAAGCGCCACGGGATCGCTTTCAAGTTTCTTCAGGATCTCAAGCCATTTGTCCGGACCTTTATAGGAAACCTGGCGGCGGACGTTCGAAATAATGGGATCTTTCAGTAGAAGCTCTTTAAGAAAAATGAGATCCGCATTCTCCGAAAGGCTGGCCCAAGCCGCGGGATTCGCAACCGACCACTCGATCGCTTTTCGAAACTCTTCGATGAATTTTCGGTCCTCGAGGATCTCGGCACCTGTTTTTTCTTTGAAAGCTTTGACGATCTTGTCAAACCACAGGGGCTGGTCCTGGTCTTCTTTCAACCAAAAGAGAAGTTCGAGCACATGGATTGACTTCACGAACTCAGCCTCTTGTTTGAATTCTTCGAAAAGAATTTTATGCTCGGACGCTTTGAGAGCCTTGAAGAATTCCACATCGCTTGTATCAGAAGCCAGACCAAGCGCTTCTCTATAATGACGGATCAGGTCCCGGAGGATGGGCGACTGCCACTGCTCAATCAGAACTCCGTTCGTGCTTCGGACGCCGTCCACATTAAAACTTTTCAGCTTATGAACGTGGGAGCTCATGATGTCCTCCACGAGTTTCGGGGTGTGCTCATAAAGCCCGACGCCCGTGATGATTCGCGAAGAGATCCCGGCCGCGCCCGCGATATCGATCTTCCCGTCACGGACCAGGGTCTTCCGCTGCATTTCGGGATATCCCAGCATTTCGAACGATGTTTCGTCCGGCATATAAAGCCCGGGACGGAACACCGTATGATTGACATGGTTGTGGACGGCACGAGGCAATAGCGGGGTCGGCGTGCTGACAAAAACCTCGTTATCCACAAAGAGAATCTTGTCCTTGATCACACCTTTTTCCTGAAGTTTCAGCACCAAATGTTGGCGGGCCCATCCGTAAACGGCCATATGCACATCGCGCCACAGATTCGGATGCCCGTAAGGAGTATCGGGATAGACCTCGTCAAAAATCCGGACCGGCTCGCCTTCGTCGTTTCGGAACCAGGCACTGATATAATAATTTGGAACCCCTTCAAAATAAGTTTCGGTGGGATAGACGTCTACATGGATCTTCTTGCTGATGATCTGGCGCGCCTTACGAGCTAGATCCCGGTAATCAGCAAAACCCTCCCTTGCGGCCCAAGCCTCTTCGGAAGCGGCCTTTTGACGGAAATCGTCGCCGGTCGCCAGATCGAAGGAGACCCCGAGACTCCTGTTTTGTGTCAGAACGCTCCTGAGATAATCTCCAAGCGTTACCTTGCCGTCGCGCACTTCCGGCGGAAGGCTCTTCGCGTACGGTTCACCTTTGATGCGCTCGTAGATCACGTTGATCGCGACCACATCCTTGATCTTTTTTTTCTGAGAACCGAAATTTTTCGCCCAGGCCGGAAAGAGGTCGTGCATCAGAGCGCCTAATCCTCCTGTCAGCGTCGTTGCGGCCACCATCCCGACGAACCGCCGAATCATGGAAGGAAGAAGGTGGGGGAATTGCGCGCTTAATTTTCTGCGAAGCGCTTCAAGAATACCGCGATCCAAACCGGCCTCAAGTTGGCAGCTGACAACGGTATAAGCATCCAGTTCGTTCGTCTTTGCCGTTCGAATCTCGAAGCGAGCTTCTGAGTCTTTGGGAGACAGGACAAGGATATGGTATTCCCAAGGGTTGAGACCGATGCCGGAATCCAGGTCAAAGGATTGGCCTGTGATCAGATCTTGCCACTTGTATTTTCCGGCATCCCGTTCCGGGATCCCCCACTCTTTCCAATCCGCCGAATAACGAAATCCGCCCGTCACCGGCGAGTAATTCGCCACCACAAGCGCGTTCTGATCGCCCAACTTCCTTTGGACCGCAAACAAATGACGCGACATCCAAAGATCTCGGGACGGATCTTTGGCTGATAATTTTTTGACTCCCCCCATTCTGTAAAGCGCAGTCTTCGTTTTCTGAATCAACTCGCGATATTTCGCTTCATGGACCGGATCGGCCGTTTCCTCAACATTGGCGGGGCGAAGCCAGTTCGCATTTGATTTGCCATTTGAATAACGTTTTTCTTGCCCGCTGTAGATAAGAATATTGCCCGGAGTGCCCGCGAGCAGAATGAAGAAGGCGGCTAATTCTTGCTCCTTCGACATACGGTTCGCGGTCGTTTGCCCCGATGGGTCGTCATGATTCTCAAGAAAATGCGTGGCTCGTTCTAAATATTCGATGGGCACTCGCGTGAAGTAGTCTATAAGTTCCGCGATCGGATCCGTGATATGCGGAACCGTCTCCTGGGGTGCCACTAGAAGATCCCATGGGTACTTGTCGTAAGTGCTTTGGATCCCTAAGGATAGCAGGTGCCCTTCATGCGGACGGTAGGCTTCCCCGAAAATAAAAGCACCGGGATGGTCTCGAAGGGAAGCTAGGAAACCCGGCCACAGTTCATGCTCCATGGCGGATAAACCGAGCGGTCTGAGCCAGGCGAGGTTCACATGGTCCCTCCTCGTGTATTGCAGCATATCGCCGCGGACTACCCCTTGATTGGTCAGATCAAAAATATAGTCGAGAACTTGCTGTAATTTTTTCTGAAGACCGGGATGGCTCAGATTGAACTCGGCGGTATCGATCCAGGGCCAATGCTCATTATCTATAAGTAACCGTTCGCGGCCATGTGCGATCCAAACGCGCCCTGAGGGAGTATTCACTAAGAAAGCCGCGCTGAATTGAAGGTTCTTTCTGTAAAAGTTTTCCGCAAAACCGCCGGGACCGCTTACGGCTGCCGGAAGATAATCTTCGAGCCTGGAAACCCGGAATGGAGAGCCGAAGTTTCCAGCCGAAGGAATCTGCATGAACCATTCAGGATGTTCGTTAAGCCAGGGGGAATCGGCGGCCATGTGGTTGGGAACAAAGTCCAGGGCGACCTTCATGCCTTTTCGATTCGCACGGATCACTAAACGCCGGAAGGAGGCTTCATCTCCAAGTTCCGGATTAAGGGTATAATCATAAATACTGTAAGCAGAAGCAACCCGTCCTGGATGTTGCGGATCTTCCCATGCCTTATTGAACGCTTCGCTGAAGGGGCTCGTTCTCCAAACTCCCATCAGCCATAGGACATTGACACCCAGGGAGTGGATCCTTTCCAGCT
>JAHFHJ010000147.1 GCA_023246985.1 Candidatus Omnitrophota bacterium
GCCAGATCTGCCGTGGTCTCAACCTGTTCAGAAGTGGGCAAAGCGGCCTCTTCGCGGCGGGACTTCAACCCGCGAGTCAAAAGTGCAGCTTCCATGACCTCTTTGAATACGGGCGCGGCAACGGTTCCGCCATAATAAAGAGGACGCGCTTCATCTAAAACGATGACCATGGCATAGCGAGGATCCGTCGCGGGCGCAAAGCCCACAAATGAGGACATAAAAGCGGAATGGGAATAGCCCTTGCCGCCCGGGAGGATCTTTTGCGCGGTGCCGGTTTTACCACCCACCTGGACATCTGGGATCTTGGCTTTGGTCCCCGTTCCTCTTTCGACCACCTGCGTCAGGATATCACGCATTGTCGCGGCTACCTCAGGCTTGATCACGCGATGTTTGATTAGGGGCTTCTTTTCCTTGAGCGTTACGCCCGCGGGATCTTGCACTTTAGAAACAATATAGGGCCTCACAAGATTTCCCCCGTTCGCGATCACGGACATGGCCGTCACCATTTGCAGCGCCGTCACCATGACTTCCTGCCCGATCGGAATATTGTAGGGTGAAGTCTTGGACCACTGGGAGGGCGGCCTTGTATAACCCGGCGCTTCTCCTGCCAGATCAACGCCGGTCGAGGCTCCAAATCCGAAACCTGTTACGTAGCTTTGAAATTTCTCGGATCCCGTTTTAAGCGCGATCTTGACGGTCCCGATATTGCTCGACTTCACGATCACTTCGGCCATGGGAAGCATGCCGTACGGATGAACATCGTGCAGCACTTTGAAGCCATAATTCCACTTTCCATTCTCGCAATTAAAAACAGTTTCCGGAGTCACAACACCCTCATTCAACGCACCGCTTGCCGCTACAATCTTAAAGACCGATCCCGGTTCATACATATCCGTGATCGCACGATTCCGCTTCGCATCGGCACCGACTTGGGCGTAGTGATTGGGGTCGAACTCCGGCTGATTCGCCATCGCCAGAATCTCCCCCGTCTTCGGATCCATCACGATCGCCCATGCGCCTTTGGCCTTCCACTGTTTAAAAGCTTGCTCCAGCGATTTTTCTGTCAGATATTGAAGGTGTTGATCGATCGTCAATACCACACGATTACCGTCGATCACAGGCAGGCTTTTTATTTCAAAAGCCTTGATCTCGCGTCCCAAGGCATCACGCTGGGTTACACGCTGGCCGGGTTTCCCGCAAAGATCTCCGTCCATGGATCGTTCGATCCCTTCAACGCCCTGATTGTCGACCGTCGAGAACCCGAGCACCTGCGCGAGCATGGGCCCTTGCGGATAGAACCGCTTGTATTCCTCCAAAATCCCAAGCTCGGGAGATTTGAGCTTTTTGATCTTTTCGGATTCTTCAAAAGTCACGCGCCGTTTAAGCCAGATGAACGCTTTATTGCGGGAAAGACGCTCCTCCACCCACTTGCGGTCAAGTCCGAGAATCTTCGCGACCTCGCGACTAAGATCCATCCTTTCCTCGTCCTTCAAGGCGCGCGGTACCGCATAGATCGAGGGGATCTTCAAATTCGTCACGAATTCTGCCCCGTTGCGATCCGTGATCAATCCGCGCAACGGCGGGATTTCGATCGTGATATTATGCTGTCGGTGCGCTAGCTTCAAGAGCGAGGATTGATGGAGCCAGGTTAGCTGGACGATCTGATAGATCACCAGAAAAAAAAGAATAAAGAGAACGATGTAGAGGAACCAGAAACGGCGCGGCGAAAGCAACGCTCGCATTTTTTAGGAGGAGAGATCGGTCTTGGCCTGGGCCGTCTGGATCCATCGGCCAAGAAAGTTTGAAACCTCGGCAGAAAAAGTACGCGGGGCTTTCTGCCGCTGTGCGGGGAGAATGGCAAGATTGGGCATCCCGGGGACCTCGACAACCTGAATCTTACCGGGAAGTGCCAAACCCATATCGTGACGCTTCATTTTTTCTTCAAGAAGGCGGGGGGCTCTTAGTTGATCAATCTTGTATTGAAATCGGTGAAGCAGTTCTTGTTTTCCGGCCGCGGCGCGGGAGCTTTTGTGAATATCGAAGGAGATTAAAACAGAGGCAACCTGCAGATGCACATAAAAAAGCATTGCGCAGGCAAAAACTGCTATAAGGATTAAAATTTTTCCGCTGCCCTTCATGATATTTTCTCGATCACTCGCAGTTTTGCGCTTCTGGATCTTGGATTATTCAATATTTCAGAGCGCTTTGCAACCACGGGTTTACGAAAGATCAATTCCCCCTGATCTTCGTCGGCCCATTTCCGGAACTGCTGCTTCACGATCCGATCTTCGGTCGAGTGGAAACTGATAACGCCGAGTCGTCCCTTTTTCGCCAGATGATGAAAAGCTCCGGCTATACCCTCTTTCAAGGCATTGAGCTCATCATTCACGCCAATGCGAAGCGCCTGGAATACTTTCGTAGCCGGATGGCGCCGCGCCCATGAGGGACGCTTCCCCTTTTTGAATCGTAATTGCGCGGGAATCGCCTGCTCCAAAACATGGATGAGATCTTCGGTGGTCCGGAGAGGATGCTGGCGGCGTGCCTCAACGATCACGCGAGCAAACCGTCTCGAATGATGCTCTTCTCCGTAATAATAAAAAAGATCCGCAAGTTGCGCCTCGGACATTTGGGCGAGCAACTCTGAAGCCTTAGGACCGACTTCCGGGTTCATCCGCATATCCAATTCCCCTTCTGTTTGGAAACTGAAACCGCGCTTCCCATCCGCCAACTGCTCCGAGGAGGCCCCGATATCCAATAGGACTGCATCGAAGGCCGTTACTTTCAATTTCAAAAAAACTTTTTCAAGATTTCTGAAGTTCTCATGAACCAAGATGACCCGAGGCTCCCCCCGGAACAACTCCCGGCATCTGGCAATCGCTGCCGGGTCCTGATCAAATCCGATTAATTTTCCTTCCGGACCGATCTTTTCCAGGATCGCCGCGGCGTGTCCGCCGCTTCCGAGGGTCCCATCCATCACAACAGCCCCCGGCTTTAAACCCAGATGCTCAAGAACTTCCTCTAAAAGAACCGGATTATGACGCAAAGCTGAGGATCGCCTCTTTTTCCGTCGAGTAGCTTTCCATCAACCTATTGACACCGATCATCTGGAAGGTCCGCTCTACCTCGGGACGAAGATTGCACAGCTTGATGTCCCCCTTTTGTTCGCGCACCTTGCGCAGGCGATCTACCAGAATGCCGACGCCCGCCAGTTCCACACGCTTCGTATCTTTCAGGTCCAGCAAAAGCCGCTTGTGGTTCCTGCTGATCAAACGGTTCATGCGATCTTTCATTTTGATCATGCTGAGAGCATCGAGATTCCCGTTAAAACGCAACACATCTACTCCGGTCTTCGTCCTGGCGTGATAAACCATAATGACTCCTTTTCTATTCCGAGGCTAATTTTTCCGCAAGTTCTTCAAAACGGCTCTTATGATGATCAAAAAAGCCCTGCCACTTTTCTTTCGCCCAGATCTCAATGCGGCTCGAAACACCGACAATCATGACATCGCCTTGGATCTCTGCATAATTTTTCAGATAATCCGGAATAAGGATCCTTCCCTGCTTGTCGCAAACGACTTCGCAAGCGCCTGAGAAGAAAAGCCGATTGAAAGTACGGGACTCCGCCTTCGTGAAAGGCATGTCACGAAACTTCTTTTCTTCTGTTTTCCACTGTTCTTCCGTAAAAACGAA
>JAHFHJ010000148.1 GCA_023246985.1 Candidatus Omnitrophota bacterium
GTGGCAACTTCATAAGCTCTGATTAATCCATTATTTTTTACGATTTCATGGACAACCCCTAAATCCTTAGCTTCTTCCGCGTCAAACCAACGGCCGTTCAGAATGTATTGAATCGCTCTAAACAAGCCGTTAGTACTACTCGCATTCATTCCAAGCCGAACCAGCCGCTGAGTGCCGCCGAATCCCGGAAGCAGATTTAAATTAATTTCGGGTTGTCCGAACTCAGCATTTTGAGATGCGATGACATAATGCGTGCTCATGACAAGTTCATTGCCGCCGCCGAGGGCAACGCCGTTTACGTATGTGATAACCGGTTTGGGCGAATTTTCGATCGCCGCAAAAACGCGTTGCGCTCGTTGAGCCAATTCGATGGCGTCTTCTCTCTTCACCATTTCACCGTACAGCTGTTTCAAATCCTGACCGGCCATAAATGCTTTGGTGCCTTCACCGGTGAGAATAATGACTTTTACAGCGTCATCCGCATTCAGTCTTTCAAACGCGATGCGGAGTTCGTCAATGGCGCCGTGTTCGAGAGAATTGACAGGAGGATTATCCATGGTCACACGGGCAATCGTCCCACCCTCGACCCGGTCGTAGCGGACTTTCACATATTTCTGATCCCAGAAATTGACACCCCGGGCTTCATCGAGTTCGCGTTCATTTCGCACTTTGTTGAGATTGGGAACGCCGAAGTTGACCGCCGTTCCGCCGATGCGCTTGCCGTCATGCTGATCTTGATAACCTTGTGGCAGATCGTCCGGATTTTGAAGGATGGTGACAGTCTGCGGTTCCAGCACCTTCGCGTTGAAATTTTGAATCAGTCTCAGGGCCTGATCGGGATTTCCCAGGTGAGTTGCTTGAATGGTGATAAACGGTGTGATGATGCCTCGCTGAAACATCCACACCGAAGGCGCGTAAAAGTTGTACCTTTTTCCCTTCATATTTTCGCTGTACACCACTTTTCCGGTGAAACGCTTGACGATAAAGGTGCTCAGTCCCAGCGTATTTTGTCCCGCTCGTTCGAAGATTACATCCGCGTCATCTTTCAGAATTGAGCGAACGCGGCCTCCGAAAAATTTGAGAATGGAATCTTCATACTCCACGCGCTTTTGATCGCGTTCAATCGGATTTTCGATGGCATCAAAATCCGGATGCCCGTTAGGCATTTTGAATGTGCCGGATTTTTCGAGGGATTCAATGCTGATGATCCCATCGATGCTTGACGCAAGTTCGGATCTCTGGAGAAATGCTTCTTGAGCGTTAGTGCGGGTTGCCACTGCGATTCGGGCTCCGCGGGCCTTCGCGTCACGAATGGCTTGAAGCGCGATTTCGTCTACACCTTCCGCGTTAAGAGCTGTTCCATAATAAATGAGAACGCCCTGTCCTGCTTTTAAGTCGGCTTGAGCGAAAACCTCGTCGGGAGTTTTCTCAACGTCTTTGCCCACGAAGGTTTCGTTGTAGCCTGTGAAAGCGCCGTAAAAAGTCAGCTTTCCGCCGATTTCAATGGCTTGAACAGTTCGTCCGATGAACGTACGTCCGACGAAATCGATGGCGCCGTCCTGCAGACGGCCAGTTTGTGGATCACGATTCGCCTCGATCCAGGCAGCGCCCGCTTCTTCCCACTCCCGCCATTTCGTTGGATCTTCGGGAACCGGGGTAAAAATATCGCCGAATTGTTTGCGGTTCACGGTTCTTTCCGCGCCACGGGCTTTGGCGTAGGCTGCCCCTTTATCACTGGAAATCACACCCGTGACTCTGCCGCCGTAGCGTGTGGCGATGTGATTGGCCAAATCTCCCGTGCCACCAGAAGCGCCGGGAACCAATACGCGGGAACCTCGGCGCACTTTCAGAACGTCCGTGATGGCTTTGAAAGCGGTGACCCAGTCCAGCAGATTAATTCCTGCCGCTTGCTCGAGCGTGAGATCTTTGGGGAGTTCGATCAGCTGATATCCGTCCAGCGTGACGACTTTCCGGTGAATGCCGGATTTTTCAAATCCTTCTATTTTATAATCGGCGTGCATCGGATCAGATCCCACTCTGGGATTAAGCGGTGCGTATTGTGCGGGAAAAGCCAGATAAATTTTTCCGGTCTGAACGCGCCCTTCCTTCTCAACTTCAGAACCCGTTCGTAATACGCGCACGATGCCAACGGAACCGAGAATGAATGAATCTTCATTGGCGCTCATGACGTCAATCGGATCTCTCATGACCGCATGCAATGTGTTGTGTGTGTTACCTGATACAAGAACTTCGGCGATCACTTGATTGGGCTCGACGTTCGGCTCGACGGGAAGAACGGTTTTGTGAATGGATTTTGCCGGTTCGCCAAAAATCGGATCGCCGAATTGATCTCTCAAAACTGCGAATGCTTCGGTAGCATCCGGTACTGGATCTGTCGGACGAAGCTGATCCGTGAATTTCGCGACGCGGGCTCCCGATGCGGGCTGATAAGGATGCTGCGGCACGCGTTCGGCAGTTACGGCAGCAGCTTTTGCTTCTTCTCTGAGTATTCCACGGGCGCGGGCGACGGATTCGATGGTGTCGATGACAACACCGAAATCATCCAGCGTGGACACGTCGCCGATTTTAGGAAATTCTTCTCTGAGATCATTGGCCAGCGTATCATCTCTTCTGGCGATTCTTTCTTTGTTTTTCCCAATCCAGGCAAGAGCTCTTTCGGTTTCATCCCGCTTCCAGGCCGCGACGACTTCGAGCAGGCGGCGAAGATATTTCCCCGATTTTGTCAGCGGAAAAGATTTGACGACGAAAATGTTTTTCCGCTCAGGCCGGGCGACAGCCCCCACTTCTTTTTCAATTTGATTTTGAATATCGACCACGAGCTGTTCGGTAAGCGTTTGTCCTTCTTTGAGAATAATGAAAATCGCGGGGGTTTGCTCTTTGAGTTCATCCGGAATGCCGATGGCGGCTACGTTTCCGATTACGCCGTTAAATCCGCGCAGGGCTTCCTCGATTTGCTGCGTGCCGATACGGTGCCCGCTGACTTTAATCACTTCGTCTTCACGGCCAAGTAATTTATAGAGCCCGTTAGGATATACGCGGGCCGCGTCACCCGTGTAATGCCAGCCGTTTGCTGCGCCGCGATCGGGATGGCCTGGATAATAAACTTTTGAAAAAACACCGTCTGTCCAGAAGTTTCCATTGTCCGTGCGAACCCAGGTTCCGCGAACGGTTCCCGGGCGAGGCCTCATAAACCAGCCTCCGTCTTCACCTTCTTTTGCGGGACGCGTTAAGGGACCCAGAGGTTTTCCGTCATTGTCTTTGTGGACGAACACAGCGACTCGCTCCCAAGGCAATGCTTTAACAAGCGCGTCGGCGTCTTGCGGATATCCATTGGGTGTCGCGCCCGTGACGGGACCACCCTGTTCTGTCGGCCACCAATTATTTGCGTCATTTCCGACGCCGGTATTTTGAGTCGTCGCTTGATGTGTTTTGGGATCGAACCATCCGGCAACAGTTTGCCTGGCAAAAGCCACAGAACGTGCGTCGGAAGGCTCCGCGCAATAAACGTTGGTGACTTTTCCGGGTTCGTGCAATGAAGGAATGCGGTTGATGTGATGCTTTGTGATGGTCTCGGCACCTTGCAGAATTCCTGCGCGGTAAATCGCGACCCCGGACTTGAATAAATTCGGCTGTCTTCTTGCAACCGTGGCCCAAACGCGGTCCGGA
>JAHFHJ010000149.1 GCA_023246985.1 Candidatus Omnitrophota bacterium
TTTCGATCGATGCAAGCCCGTTATGTCCGCCGCAGCTGCCCTCGCTCCTCAAACGGAATTTCCCGAAGGGTAATGCGACATCATCGACCACGACCAGAAGATCCCTGGCCGACGCGATTTTCCAGTGCCTCACAAGCGCCGTGACCGCTTCACCGGAGAGATTCATATAAGTCAGCGGATGCGCCAGAAGAACGGTTTCTCCGTTCCACAGTGTTGAAGTGAAGGCCGCCTTTTTGGATTTTTTGAAGGAAAACTTGAGATGCTCCCGGACAGCGATGGACTCGATCAATCGGAGGCCAATATTGTGCCGCGTGCGGGCGTATTCACCCCCCGGATTCCCAAGCCCAACGATGAGTTTCATCAGAGCCTCCGGGGAGATTTGTGATTGCTTTCCTTACTTCGCGGGAGCCGCGGGCTTCCCTGCGGCAGGCGCGGCTTTCGCGGGAGTCGCGGCCGGTTTTCCCGTGGCAGGCGCAGCTTTCGCGGGAGCGCCTTCTTCGCCTTCTTTATCCTTCTTGCCTTTTTCGATAACTTCGGGCTCCGCCGCCGCACCCTCCTCTGCCGGTTTCACTTCTTCTTCACGCGGCGGATGGATCGCGAGCACCACATCCTCCGGAGCAAGCAGGCACTTGACCCCTTCCGGGAGCTTCAGCTCATTCACATGGACAGCGTCGTTGATCTTCATCGTCTTGGCTTCAATTTCGATTTTTTCCGGTATCTTCGTCGGTAAACACTCCACTTCGATCTCGCGGTGCACAAGATCGAGTGAACCGCCTTCCTTGATGCCGGGCGCTTCTTCGATGTGCAGCAGGACCACCGGCACTTTCACCATGATTCTTTCGGTCAGAGAGATGACCATAAAATCAATGTGGTCGATCTTGTCAGTGACCGGATGGGTCTGGATTGCCTTAATGCGGCAGGTGGATTCGGCGAGTTTCACGCCTTCAACCTGAAGCGTGATCAGCACGTTCGCCCCGGCCTTGGTGCGGATCGCCTTGAGAAAATCCCGATCCGGGACTTCAATCGCCAGCGGTTTCATCCCATGGCCATAAACGATGGCCGGAAACATTTCGTTACGGCGCACCGCGCGCGCTTTGCGGGTCCCGTCGGGCATGCGTAACTTGGCTTGCAGCTCAAAAGTCTTCATTGAAAATTCCTCCCTTGCCCCGTTAGAGGCTTCAATTCTTTAATCGGCTAGTACCGTTCTCCATTTGTCATGCGATACCAGTTTGTTTTTCAAAAATGCTTAAACGTCATCCCCTGCAAAACGGGTGAAGCCTCTAACGGGATGAAACTGTTGTGATTAAGACGGTTGCAGCTTCCCGCTTGCTCGGTTTACGCTTCAACGCCCGCGCTTGAAAAAAGAGTGCTGATCGATACATTATAATGAATCCGGCAGATCGCATCCGCCAAAAGCTCCGCAATCGAAAGCTGCGTGATCTTCTTGATGCGCTTTTCCTTGCCGAGCGGAATGCTGTCTGTCACGATGAGTTCCTTAATCGCAGAGTTCTGGATCCTCTCTCCCGCGTTCCCGGCCAGAACAGGATGCACGATATTAGCATAAATGTCCCGTGCGCCCGCCCGCTTCAAGGCCTTGGCGGCTTCCACGAGCGACCCGCCCGTCGAGATCATGTCGTCGATAATGACGACATTCTTCCCGGCCACGGACCCGATGATATGCATCACCTGCGTCTGGGACGCAGACTCCCGGCGCTTATCCACGATCGCAAGGTCGCAATCAAAAAGCTTGGCATAACCGCGCGCCATCTTGATTCCGCCCACATCCGGCGAAACGACAATGAGATTCTTGATCTTTTTTTTCTTGAAAAAATTTCCAAGCACATTGATCGAATAAAGATGATCCACCGGGATATCGAAAAAGCCCTGGATCTGCCCGGCGTGAAGGTCCATGGTCAGCACGCGATTGGCTCCGGCGCTTACGATCAGGTTCGCGACAAGTTTCGCGGTGATCGGAACGCGAGGTTTGTCTTTACGGTCCTGGCGCGCATAGCCGAAGAACGGAAGCACGGCCGTGATCCGTTTGGCCGAAGCGCGGCGCGCGGCGTCGATCAGGACCAAGAGCTCCATCAGATTTTCATTGGGCGGCGTGCAGGTCGGCTGAATGATAAAAACGTCTTTGCCGCGGATGTTGTCGCGGATCTGAAGCTGGATCTCTCCTTCCGGAAAACGCCCGAGCAGTACATCGCCCAGCGGAATCCCCAGTTTTTTGGCAATCGCGCGGGCAAGCTCCGGATGCGCGCCCCCCGACAAAAGGATCATATCGCCGTTCTGTTTTTTCTGAAACTTTGTCATCTTCGTCATGAGAGTACCCTACCTTTTGTGCTTGGCAAGCGGCCGGGCGGGAACGCCGACGACCACGTCGCCTTTTTTTATTTTAATCTTCGGGATCACTACCGATCCCGCACCGGTTGTCGTTCCGTCCGGGATCCGGACAGGCGCCACAAAGACCGTATTAGCACCGACCCGCACGTTTTTTCCGATCGTTGTTTGTTGTTTTTTCTTTCCGTCAAAATTCGCCGTAATGGTCCCGGCCCCGACATTCGCCCCATCGCCGATCACCGCATCCCCCAAATAAGACAGGTGCTTGGCTGAAACTTTTTTTCCGATCCGGCTCCGGTTCGCTTCCACGAAGCTTCCAATCACTGATTCATCGCCGATCACGACGCCGCCGCGCAGTTTCGCAAAGGGCCCGATCTCGCAATGCGCGCCGATCTCCGCGCCGGTCTCGATGAAACACCAGGGATAGATCATCGTCCCCTTGCCGATCTTCACGCCCGGCGCCACAAAGGTCTGGTCCGGCGCCATGAAGGTCACGCCGCGCGCCTGATGCTTCGCAATCTCCCGCCCGTTGATCTTTTTTGTCACGGTCGCCAGATCTTTCTGGGAATTGATCCCTTGTCCTTCTTCGGCACTTGCTAGTAAGAGCGCCTCCACGTAATAACCTTCGCGACGAAGGATCTCGAGGGTGTCCGTCAGATAATACTCCCCCTTCCGGTTATTCTGTCCGACTTTTTGGAGTGCTTCGAACAGGATTTTCTTGTCAAAAAGATAAATGCCGGTATTGACTTCCCGGATGGCGCGCTCTTCCGGCGTTGCATCCCATTCTTCGCGGATTGCCGCGAAAAGGCCTTCCTCCCGAACGATTCTTCCATACCCCCAAGGATCTGCCTGATCGCAAGATAGCACGCTGACATGCGCCCGCGATCTTTGATGTGCCGCCAGAAACTTCTCAAGTGTTTCCGGCTTTACGAGCGGCATATCGCCCGGCCAGATCAATACGGAGCCTGACGCATTCGCGAGCGCGGCTTTCGCCGCCATCACCGCATGCCCGGTCCCTTTTTGCTCACGCTGAAGCACCGGCACCGCCCCGTAGGGTTTCAGAAAAGAGCGAACCTTATCGGCTTTATAGCCGACCACGACATAAGGTTTCTTGATCCCGGCCTTTGCCAAAACCTCCAGCGCATACGCGAGCACGGGTTTTCCAAACACCGGATGCAGGACCTTGGGTAACTCAGAACACATCCGCGTTCCTTTTCCGGCCGCGAGAACAATGGCTTCCATGATTTTCCTCATCTATCCCGGCTTTAATTTTCTTTCCATGAAGGGCCGTCGGG
>JAHFHJ010000046.1 GCA_023246985.1 Candidatus Omnitrophota bacterium
GAAAATCAAAGTCGGGATAGAATCAAATTAAGAACGGTATGAGGGCCGATTGCAATTCCTCTTATTCTTGGTGATCCTTGTTCCCATCAATCCTTAAAGAGCGTTGTTTTTCGTTTAGCGGGCCTATAGCTCAATCGGTTAGAGCAGAGGACTCATAATCCTTTGGTTCCTGGTTCGAGTCCAGGTGGGCCCACTGAATTTCAAAGCTCTCTTTTTCCTTCTTGACACTTCTCAAGAACGAAAAGTAGACTTGGCCTGTGTTTCTCTGACGCTCAATGACCCAGAGGTCTTCGATGCTGAAAATAAGGTTTTTTTCGGTTCTGATGCTTGGGAGCGTCCTGCTTGCTTCATGCGCGTCCCGTTCTTCGGAGAATTCTTTTGGCCCTTACTCCGCGGCCGAGGCCTACTATAAAAAGGGAGATTATCCCAAGGCGATCGGAAAGTATCAGGAATATCTGGCGGGAGATCCTCAGGGAAATATGGCGGCGGTTGCTGAGTACTCTATCGCGAAAAGCTATGCCGCCGCCGGCGACCTGACCAAGACGCGGGAAAGTTTTGACCGGGTCGTGACTAAGTTTCCGCAAACGAGCTGGGCGGCGTTTGCCAAGGAACAGCTGAAGACCCTTGGAAAAGCCGTAAAGGTTTGATAGTTGTTTTTGTTCTTTGATCCGAAATGTTTTTGGGGAAGGCCTTCTCGGATGACCGCGCACAGATGACAAGAGACAGGATACGACCTGTCCCATCGCTGTGGGAGGAAAGTCCGAGCTTCAAAGGGTAGCGTAGTGGGTAATACCCACCCTCTGGATCCTGTCGATCCAGAGCGGATTTCCGCCCCGCTTATGGCGGGGACGGACCTGCCGGACAGTGTTCCGCCAGAGGACGGATGCGTCCTTCGGCGCAGGCGGGAGAGCCACAGAGACGAGTCCTTCGACAGGCTCAGGACAAGTCCTTCGACACGTTCGAGGGACGAAGCCCTGAGCAAGTTCCGTCGCAAGACGGAACGCGTCGAAGGGGTGAAACGCGGTAATCTCTACGCGAAGAAAGGCTAAATAAGGTGAAGTCCCGCCGCCACAAAGGCGGGAGGAACGACCCGTTCCTATTCTGCCGCAAGGCAGAAACTTCACCGGGTCAGCCGACCGAGACCGCCAGCAATGGCGGTCCTAGATAGATGGTCATCCCTCGCTCGCAAGGGTGAGGACAGAACTCGGCTTACAGAGAAGGCCTTCTCATTTTTTTGAGTTGCTTGACAAAAACGGAAGAAACAAGTATCCTTCAGCCACGCGATCAGGTATTACATCCTTTTAAGACGGCGCTGAGACGCCGACAAAGGTGACCCGATGAATATAAAAATCGGATTTTTCAAGAACCCCGCAAACAAAAGCGGGGTATTTTTTTGTCCGCCTGCGGATATAACTTACAGGACGAACCTCACCGATGCTTTAGGGGCGGGCCCGGAGACGCCATGAGTCTTTCCGAGAAACAAATCCTCGATGAGGGCGGAATCGAGCGCGTGCTTGCCCGCATGTCCCATGAGATCCTTGAACGCAATCAGGGGACCCAAGATCTGGTTTTGATCGGGATCCGTACCCGCGGCGTTTTCCTGGCGCGGCGCCTCCAGCAAAAACTTTACGAGATCGAAAAGCCTGAAGTTCCCGTCGGAATTCTTGATATCACGCTTTATCGCGATGATCTCAGCGAAGTCGGTCCCAAGCCCGAGATCCGCGAAACGGACATTCCTTTTAATCTCAAGGGCAAGGTCGTGATCCTTGTCGATGACGTGCTTTTCACGGGACGAACCATCCGCGCCGCGCTGGACGCGCTGATCGATTTTGGACGGCCCAAGGTCATCCGTCTCGCGGTGCTCGTGGATCGCGGCCACCGGGAGCTTCCCGTCAAAGCCGATTATGTCGGCAAAAATGTTCCGACGGCGTTTCAAGATCACGTGACCATTCGCTTGAAGGAAACCGACGGGCGGGATGAAGCCGTCATTTCAGGAGGGGTGAAAGCATGACGCAAGCGGCGAAAACGCGATGGGCGCAGAAGGATCTGCTGGGGCTCAGGGACCTTTCGGCCGCCGAGATTGAACTGATCCTGGATACCGCAAAATCTTTTAGCGAGGTTTCCCAGCGCGAAGTCAAGAAAGTTCCGGTTTTGCGCGGCAAGACGGTGGTGAATCTTTTTCTCGAACCCAGCACCCGGACGCGCGTCTCGTTTGAACTGGCGGAAAAACGGTTGAGCGCGGATACCATCAGCATGGCAAGCGGGAGTTCCAGTATGACGAAAGGCGAATCGCTTTGGGATACGATCGCCAATATCGAAGCGCTCAAGGTGGACCTGATCGTGATGCGCCACGGTTCCTCGGGAGCGCCGCACCGCATCTCCCATTACACGAAATGCGGGATCGTGAACGCGGGGGACGGCATCAACGAGCATCCCACGCAGGGACTTCTGGACATGTTCACGCTTCGGGAACTTAAGGGAAAAATCAAGGGGCTCAAGGTCGTTTTTGTCGGGGACATCCTGCACTCGCGCGTCGCGCGTTCGAACATCTGGGGTTTGACGAAACTTGGAGCGGAAGTCGTGATCTGCGGGCCCAAGACGCTCATCCCCTGGGGCGTTGAAGAACTGGGCGTGAAGGTCATTCATGAGGTTAAAAAAGCGCTCGAGGGCGCGGACGCCGTGACGCTTCTGAGGATCCAGATGGAGCGGCAAAATGAGACGCTTTTCCCGAGCCTCCGCGAATACGCGAGCACCTTCGGGCTTAATCTGGAGCTTTTTAAATACGCGAAACCCGACGCGATCTTGATGCATCCCGGGCCCGTGAATCGCGGCGTTGAAATTGAAAGCGCGCTCGCGGACAGTCCCCAATCCTATATCCTCAAGCAGGTCACCAACGGGATCGCGGTTCGCATGGCGGTTCTCTATCTTTTGAGCGGAGCGCTAAAAGATGAAAAATAAACTGAACGGACAATCGGTCAAAAATCTTATTATTCGCAATGCCCACATCGTGGATCCGGCCAACAAGATCGATGAGGTGATGGATCTTCATGTCAAAAGCCATCGGATCGTGAAATGGGGTAAGGACCTTGCGGCGGAGGAAGCCGAGATGCTGGATGCCCAAAAACTTTATTTGCTCCCCGGCTTGGTCGATATGCATGTTCACTTTCGCGAACCCGGCTATGAGCATAAAGAAACCATTGAGACGGGGGCTCAGGCCGCGATCGCCGGCGGTTTTGTGGCCTGCGTGACCATGCCGAACACTAAGCCGCCCTGTGATAACGCGCAGGTCGTCAAATATCAAATGGAACGGGCGAATGTGCTCAATTTTAACATTTTTCCGTCCGGAGCTCTTACGCAAGGCCGCGAGGGGAAAAAAATCTCGGAAATGGCGGAGATGAAGGCCGCGGGCGCCGCGGCTGTGACCGATGACGGCGGATGGGTGATCGATTCGGGCGTGGCGCGCCGCGCTTATGAATATGCCGCAACCTATGGATTGCCGATCCTGTCGCACGCCGAAGATCATTCGATCAGCGTTAACGGCGTGATGAACGAAGGGATCGTTTCGACCCAGCTGGGTCTCCGCGGCGCGCCCAATGCGGCGGAGGATATCGCGACGGCACGGGACATTGAACTCGTAAGATTGATCAAATGCCAGTTTCACTTTCAGCACGTCTCGACGCGCGGCGCGGTGGGTATGATTCGGCGCGCGAAAGCGGAAGGACTGCCGATCACCGCGGAAGCGACGCCGCACCACATCGCGCTGACGGACGCGGAATTCGTGAAATACGATACCTTCTATAAAATCAATCCGCCGCTTCGAACGGAACAGGACCGGCAGGCGGTTATGAAGGGGCTTGAGGACGGGACGATTGACGCGATCGCGACGGATCACGCGCCGCACGCGCTGGAGGAGAAAGACCAGGATATCGAAGTGGCGCCGTTCGGGACGATCGGGCTGGAATCGGCTTTTGGGGTCATTATGACGGAACTTTTTCACGGCAGAAAATGGAAGATGGAAGAGATCGTGAAAAAGATGAGTCTCGTGCCGGCGGAGATCCTGAAGAAAACAAATTTCGGGAGGCTCAAGACCGGAGAGCAGGCGAATTTTATTCTGGCGGACGCCCAAAAAGATTGGGTATTCTCGGAGGAGCATGTTCACTCGAAATCCCTTAATTCCTGCTTCTACGGCAGGAGGCTTCAGGGGAAGGTCCTCTTTACCTTTGTAAAGGGTTACCAATACGCCCTCTAGGGACTGGCTCCGTTTTCCCGCAAAGGTGCCTGTCCCCGGGAAAAAGGTGCCAGATCCCCTCAGGAGCAAACTATATGACAAAGGCAATACTGGCGCTTGAAGATGGCGTGTGGTTCGAAGGCGAAGGTTTCGGCGCTGACGGAGAAACCTTCGGCGAAGTCGTTTTTAATACGGGCATGACCGGTTATCAGGAGATCCTCACGGATCCTTCCTATAAAGGACAGATGGTGTGTATGACCTATCCGCATATCGGCAATTGCGGGATCAATGCCGCGGACGCGGAATCCTCGAAGCCTTGGGTGGAAGGATTCATCATTAAAGAGCTCAGTCCTGTGGCGAGTAATTATCGCTCCGAGATGTCGCTCGATCTCTATCTTCAGCAACACAATATTCTTGGGATCCAGGGAATCGATACGCGTAAACTGGTGAAGCATTTGAGGACCGTGGGCGTGAAGAAAGCCGTGATCTCCACGCGTGAACTCGATCCTAAAAAACTCGTCAAAAAAGCCAAGAATTCGCCCGGCATTGTCGGCGTGGACCTTGTCAAAAAGGTGACTTGTTCCAAGCCCTACCTGTTTGAGGAAGTCATGCCGGGGGAATTCGCCTGGGGGGATCAGGTCAAAAAGAAATACAAAGTTGTGGCTGTGGACAGCGGCATCAAGCGGAACATTCTGCGGAAACTCAACCAGCATGGTTTTAATGTCCAGGTCGTTCCGGCGAATGTAACGGCGGATGAGATCTTGGCCTATCAACCCGACGGGCTTTTTCTCTCGAACGGCCCCGGCGATCCCGCGGCCGTCAAGTATCTGGTGGAAACGGTCCGGAAACTTCTTGGAAAACTTCCGATGTTCGGGATCTGTCTTGGACATCAGATGATCGGGCAGGCGCTGGGCGGGAAGACCTCCAAGCTTAAGTTCGGACATCACGGCAACAATCAGCCCGTGATGGATCTTAAGACCCGGAAGATCGAGATCACCTCGCAAAACCATAACTTCGTGGTGGCGATCAATTCGCTTCCCAAAGACGAAGTGGAAATGACGCACCTCAATCTGAACGATAAAACGCTGGAAGGGTTCCGGCACAAGAAGCATCCGGTCTTCTGCGTGCAGTACCATCCGGAGAACGCCCCCGGGCCGCATGACAGTGATTATTTGTTCAGCCGATTTTATGAAATGATCGAGAAGCGGTAAGTCGCATGTCGCATATCGCATGTCGAGGCGGAAATGCAATCCATAAGGATGGAACGACATACGACATATAAAATATGAAATACGAAGAACGGAATTAAAATGCCAAAACGAACCGATATCAAAACGATCCTCCTTATCGGATCCGGGCCGATCATCATCGGTCAGGCCTGCGAATTCGACTACTCGGGCGTGCAAGCCGTAAAGGCCTTGAAAGAAGAGGGCTATAAAGTCGTGCTCATCAATTCGAACCCCGCGACCATCATGACGGATCCCGAACTTGCGGACGCAACTTACCTTGAGCCGCTTACCGTGGAGTTTCTCGAGAAAGTTATTATCAAAGAAAAACCGGACGCGGTGTTGCCGACCATGGGGGGACAAACCGGACTGAATCTTGCGGTGGAGGCTTATGAAGCAGGGGTCTTCAAAAAACACGGCGTGGAGATGATCGGCGCGAAATATGAAGCTATCAAAAAGGCCGAGAACCGCGAGGAATTCAAGCGCGCGATGCAAAAGATCGGACTGGATCTTCCCCGGAGCGATTTCGCGTACTCCCTGGAAGAGGCCGAGAAGATCGCGGAGAAGATCGGGTATCCGGTGATCGTACGGGCAAGCTTTACGCTGGGCGGTTCCGGGAGCGGGATCTGCCATCATATTGAAGAACTTCGCGCGACGGCTCGCACGGGGCTTGATTATAGCCGGGTGCATGAGATCTTGATCGAAGAGTCGATCGTCGGGTGGAAAGAGTACGAGCTCGAGGTCATGCGCGATATCCATGATAACTTCGTCGTCATATGTTCGATTGAAAATCTGGACCCCATGGGCGTTCACACGGGCGATTCCATTACCGTGGCGCCGGCCCAAACCCTGACGGACCGGGAATACCAGCGCATGCGGGATGCCGCCCGGAAAGTCATGTCCGAGATCGGTATTGAGACCGGCGGGTCCAATGTTCAATTCGCGGTGGATCCCAAAACCGGCCGCAGGGTCATCATCGAAATGAATCCGCGCGTTTCGCGATCTTCAGCGCTCGCTTCCAAAGCTACGGGATTTCCGATCGCCAAGTTCGCGGCGAAGCTTGCGGTCGGGCTCACGCTCGATGAAATACCCAATGACATCACTCAATATACTCCCGCTTCGTTCGAACCCTCGATCGATTATTGCGTGGTGAAGATCCCGCGCTTCGCATTTGAAAAATTCGAAGGGGTGGACGACCGGCTGACGACCCAAATGAAATCCGTGGGCGAGGTGATGTCCATCGGTCGCACCTTCAAGGAGGCGTTCCAGAAAGGGCTTCGTTCTCTTGAGACCAAACGGTTCGGGTTCGGCGGCGACGGAAAAGACAAAATCTTCGATCAGGCGCTCAAGACCCGCGAGGAATATCTCCAGTTCATTAAGACGATTCCGAATGACAAAGAGCTTCGTGAAAAAATAATGGCCTATGCGAAGGTTCCCCGGGAAGACCGGATCTTTTATCTGAAATACGCTTATTGGGCGGGTTACACCACCGAGGAGATCTACAAAAAGACCGGCGTGGATCCGTGGTTCCTGGAACAGCTCAAGCAGATCAGCGATCTTGAAAGGGAATTACTCGCCGCGCAGGAGAAACCGAAGCAGCAGGAAGCGCTGATGCGTAAGGCCAAGCAGTACGGTTTTTCAGACCGGCAGCTGGCGTTCTATTGGAGTGTCCAGGAAAAGGAGGTGCGCAAAAAACGCAAGGGACTTGGGATCAAGCCGGTCTATAAGCTCGTGGATACCTGCGCCGCCGAATTTAAAGCGTACACGCCTTATTTCTACTCAACCTATGAAGACGAAGATGAGGCGAATCCCGGCAAAAAAAAGAAAGTCATGATCCTGGGAGGCGGGCCGAACCGGATCGGGCAGGGGATTGAGTTTGATTATTGCTGCGTTCATGCGGCTCAAGCCCTCAAAAAAATGGGCTATGAAACCCTGATGGTCAATTCCAATCCCGAGACCGTGAGTACGGATTATGACACCTCGGATAAGCTTTTTTTTGAACCGCTCACGCTCGAGGATGTGCTCAATATTTATGAGAGTGAAAAACCGCTCGGCGTGATCCTCCAGCTCGGGGGCCAGACGCCCCTCAACCTTGCGAAATCCCTCCAGGCCCATGGCGTGAGGATCCTTGGAACCTCGGTCGACGCGATCGATCGCGCGGAGGACCGCGATCGTTTCAAGAAGTTACTCCAGAAGATCGGTTTGCGCCAGCCCGCCAACGGGATCGCGACAAGCCTTGAGGAAGCGTGCGAGATCGCCAAGGCGATCGGGTATCCGGTCGTGATACGGCCGTCCTATGTGCTCGGCGGCCGCGCGATGGAGATCGTCTATGACCAGACTTCGCTTAAGAAGTATATGAAACACGCGGTCGAGGCAAACGATGACCAGCCGGTGCTGATCGACAAGTTCCTGGAGGATGCGACTGAGGTCGACGTGGATCTGATCTCGGACGGCAAGACCGCGGTGATCGGCTCCGTCATGGAACACATTGAAGAAGCCGGAATCCATTCCGGGGACAGCGCGTCCGTGATCCCGCCCTTCTCGCTGGATCAAGCGATCGTGCAAGAGATCATGACGAAGACTCAAGCGATTGCCAAAGAGCTTCGGGTGGTGGGTCTTATGAATACGCAATACGCCGTTCAGAAGGGGCATGTTTTTTGTCTGGAAGTGAATCCTCGAGCTTCCCGCACGGTACCGTTTGTCAGCAAAACGATCGGGGTGCCCCTTGCAAAACTCGCGGCCCAGCTGATGGTCGGAAAGACGCTCAAAGAACTGAAATTCACTCAGGAGATCGTGCCGAAGCATGTGGCGGTCAAAGAATCCGTCTTTCCGTTCGTGAAATTTCCGGGCGTCGACATTATTTTGTCGCCGGAAATGAAATCCACGGGAGAAGTCATGGGGATCGACAAGGATTTCGGCCGTGCCTTCTACAAATCCCAGGACGCGGCGATGAGCCGTATCCCGCGCAAGGGGACGATCTTCATCAGCGTCAAGGGAACGGATAAACCGAAGATCGCCGAGATCGCCCGGGAGTTTCACAAACTGAAGTACAAGATCGTTTCGACCCAGGGTACCGCGCAAGTCCTCAAAGAGGCGGGGGTGCCTGCCGAGGAAGTTCTCAGGATCGCGGAAGGGAGCCCGAATATTTCCCATATGATCAAGGAAAAGAAGATCGATCTTATCATCAATACGCCCAGCGGCAAGGGTCCGATGCTCGATGAGGGGAAGATCCGTTCACTGGCGGTCTCTTTCAATATTCCGTGCATCACGACGCTCAACGCGGCCCGTGCGGCGGTTTGCGGTCTTCAGGCCGTGAAGGATGACGACCTGGAGGTGAAGTCGATCCATGATTATCACGGGGTGAAAGGAAAAGGATCCATGCATGCCCGCTAAAAAAGGTTCGGATGAGATTGTGACCCTTCTCTCGAATGAAAAGATCAACGAGAAATATTTTAAACTGGTCTTTTCCTCTCCGGGACTTTCCCGCCATGCCGCCCCCGGCCAGTTTCTTCATATGAAGATCTCCCTGGGAACGGATCCTTTTTTGCGCCGCCCGTTCAGTTATTACCGCGTCGCGGGGCCAAAGATCGAAGTGCTTTATGAAGTGCTCGGTGATGGAACCCGGATTCTTTGCCGGAAGAAAAAAGGAGAGACGGTCAAGGTGATGGGGCCGCTGGGGAAAGGATTCGCCGGGAATATCGGAAAAAAGAAGCGCCTTCTGGTCGCCGGAGGCGTTGGCATCCCGCCCCTTGTTTTTCTAGCCGAAAAATATTCCGCCGAATATCTTTTGATCGGCACAAAATCTAAAGCCGAGGTTTTGCCCAAGAAAGAGCTTAGGAAGGTGAAGGCCGGGATACTTCATTCCACCGAAGACGGTTCTTGGGGTTCCCGGGGACGAGTCACGGCGCTTCTCGAGAAAGTTATTATGGAAGAAGACCCGCGCGGATTATTCATCCAGACCTGCGGGCCTAAGCCCATGATGCGGGCGGTGATGGCACTGGCGCATAAGTACGGCATCGAAGGCGAGGCCTCCTGGGAGGAGTCTATGGCTTGTGGGGTTGGCGCCTGTTTGAGCTGCATGGTGAAAACCCGAGAGGGATTGATGCGCGCGTGCGCGGACGGTCCGGTTTTCAAATTTGAGGATCTTGAGCCGTGAAAATCGATCTTACAACCACGCTCAAAGGGCTGAAGTTCAAGAACCCCGTAACCGTGGCTTCCGGGACTTTCGGGACCACGGATGAGTACGCGGGCTATGTGGATGCCTCAAAGCTTGGCGCGATCATTACGAAGACTATCACCGTCAAGCCGCGTGCCGGGAATCCCATGCCCCGTATTTGCGAGACTCCGGCCGGGATGCTCAACGCGATCGGCCTTCAAAATAAAGGCCTCGATGATTTCCTGGAGCATAAGATCCCTTATTTTAAAAAACTTGGCGTGCCGCTTATTGTGAGCATTGCCGGAGAAACAACCGGAGAATTCACGCGGCTGGCGAAGGCCTTCGAAAAACACCGCGATGGGGTCAGCGCGCTTGAGATCAATCTCTCCTGTCCGAATGTGGAAGCGGGGGGCGTGAATGGCATGAAAAAGCAGGAGCGGATTTTGGAAGCCGTGAAGGCGGTCCGGGAGGAGACCCGACTTTTAACTTTCGCAAAACTCTCGCCGGAGCTTGGCGATGTGCTCACGATCGGTGAACAGGTCCTGAAGCAGGGGATCGACGGTCT
>JAHFHJ010000047.1:0-4206 GCA_023246985.1 Candidatus Omnitrophota bacterium
GATACGGTTCAAGCAGGCTCTCGATATTGGAAACAAGCCGGCCGTGACCGGTCTCATATTGCGCAAGCGCCTCAGGATAACGCTCCACGGCGATCCAGAAAGGCGGCTGAACGCGCCATTCGGCCACAAGGTCCCGGAGAACTTCTTGCCGGATCCGCGCATCTTCCAATCCGAGTAGTTCCGGCTGGAAAACTTTGGAAAGGAACGCCCGAAGCCGGATGAATTTTCCGTCTTCCGTGCTCCCGATCACTTTCAAGTTGGCAAACGGCCGCTTCTTTCCACGCGGCGGCAGGATGAATCCGTTTTGTGGAAAATCCGCGGGCAATGCGCCGCGACGAAAAACCATATTCACGGCCGCGAGGGAATCGTAACGAATCTTTGCCAAGGCTCCGGCTAATGGAGGCGCGGCGGCCGTGAGGAGTCTCGCGGCCTCTGGAGCCGGCAACGCGACCCAAACAAAATCTGCCTCGATCGTGCGGCCGTCGCGTAAAAAAACTTTCCATGTTTTATTCCTTCCAAGGGACACCGCCCGAGATGAGGAGACGAGATTCGCGCGCTCAAGCTTTTCCAAAAACGCGCTCGCCAAACGATCCAGCCCGCCCCGAACCGTAAAAAAAGAAGGCGCTTCCTTCGCTGGCATGTTCCGGTTCAGAAGTGCCCGGCAAATGCTTCCATGATCCCGCTCCATTCTCTGCCATTGCGGAAAGTATTCATGAATGCTGAGTTTCTCCGCCTCCCCCATCAAAACACCCCGGACCAAAGGCTCCGCCCATGCCTGGAGGACCGTGCGCCCCAACCTTCTTCTCACGAAGCTCGCGATGGACTCATCCGCCCCATTTCTCTTTGCGGGAATCAGTCCTTCGAACAGAAGGCGCATGCGGGCCGTCAGATTCAGCGCTGGATTTTTGAAGACTGCCCGAAGATCAGGTCGTGAAAGGCTCAATGACAGGAGCTTTTCATTTTGGGCAAGAAAAACGCGGTCGAGGGTCGGCTCGCATGGCACGAGTTCGTCCCGAAGCCCAAGATCCCGGCAAAGAGCAAGCATCGCGGGATCTCGCCCGTCAAACGCGTCGGCGCCCGCTTCCATATGAAAATCCCGGGTGCGAAGCGTCCGCAGAAGGCCGCCAAATCGGTTTTCTGCTTCCAGAACCGTGATCTTGAGGGAGAGATTTTCCCGGGCAATTCTTTCGGAAAGAAAAAAAGCGGCGCTAAGACCGGAAATACCGCCGCCGATAATGACCGCCCGCTTATGCATGAGCGGCCGGAAAGAAAAGGCTAGGATATTTGGGGGGCAAGTCCCGGATCGACATCATGTTCCGATTCAGTATTTTGATCCGACGAAGAATCCAGGGTCGCGATCGCGGAAGTGTCCTCCCGCGGGGCGAAATCCCGAACGGAATCGGCGACGGACCGCGCGGAGTCCCGCATTTCTTCCGGAACAATGACATGCGTCGTGATCGGATCGCTCCACAGCGGTTCCGCGACATCGCCGTTCTCGCTCATGCGCTTGAACCCGAGCCGGAAGGTCATCGGCCCGGTTTTATCTTTTTGAGGGATATGGAGAATAATGTTCTTCTCATAAGCGTTCCCGGGCTCGAGCGTGACATTCTCGATCGTATTTTCATTACAGGTCCAGGATTGGATCAACACGCCGGCGTTATCCGTCATCCAATGTTTTTCGTACGAGCAGCTATTCGCCCAAAAATCGGCGGGAGTATCGCCGCTCGAGTTCACAACCCGCAAATGAACGAGAAACATCATACCCGCCTTGACGGAAGTCTGATCCGGAGACGCTTGGATCTTCAGCGCGGGGTCTTCGGCATAAGCCGGTGGAGAAAAACAAACAAAAGCCATCAGAAGAAAAAGGGGAAGGCCTCCGGAATTCATGACGGTTAGCTGACCTTCGTAAAAGCATACTGGTTTTTGATATGTTTTTGAAAATGGGCGCCGTGCGAAGACGCCGTCATTAACGCATGATAAACGCTTTCCGGAACTCCCTGATAACGGTACACGCCGCCCGCTCGGAACACGACCTCGAGGATCCATGTCGCCTGATCATAGCCGATGAGCGCGAGATCGCGCGACCTTACGGGTTTAACATCCATCTCCATCACCATGCCGCCCCCTCGGGGTTAAACCTTCTTGGAATTATTTTTTTGAGCCTTCTCAAGCTCCTGAAGAAGCTTCAGCGCCGTTTCACGGACCGTCCGATAGCTTCCATCCGGATATTTAAAATACATGATTTTGTTCGCCGTCGGCGTTCGGTAACAGTTCTTCTTGATCCAGGCCTCGGGCGCTTCGTTTTTGTAATAGGTGAGGAGATAAACAAGCCCTATCGGATAAGCGAACTGGACCGGATAATCCACCTCATCAAACCGGACCAACACCGGCTCGGTCCTGAAATAGTCCAGAGCAAAGATGAGTTTTGAAAGATTATTCTTGGGCTTTTTAAGAAAATCTTGAAAAGCCTGGGACTGTTCAACCGGTCTGAGCCCGTCGGCATTCACGGACGCCCAGGAGCTCCCGGGAAAAGCGCCTCCTAACAAAACCGCTAACACAAGAACCTGACCGCGCTTCCAATACTTTCCCATCGTTTCTATGATCCCTAGTCCCAATACCTATTAATTTCAACGAAGTTGAAATTGGGGCAACCCCAACTACCATTTATGTAAAAAAATTCAAAGTTGGGGGTAGCCCGTAGTATCTTCAATATCTTCTAAAAAAGCCGTATGCCCGATACTTTTTTTATAATAATCGAGGCACTCTTTGCAAATCCCGTCCCCATGCATCCACTTCGGATGTTCCTTCAAGATCATCTCAATGATGTGATGATCCGTATGTTTTAAAAAAACCACCAAATCGCGCTCCAACGCTTCCTTACAAACCGGGCATATATATTCTTCCATGGGGCCCTTCTCCGGGGGGATCCTTCAAACCTTCCGAAATAGGCCCCTAGCTTAAACGAACTAAGACGTTTCGTCAAAGCCCCAGTTGGCGTGCAAAAAATAGCTGGGAATTTCTTTTTTGTGGTCCTTGAGCTGGAATTTGAAATTCGCGATCCCGCCCTGGGGCAAATGGTCCGGTTCGGTCGGGATGCTGGTCCCCAAAAGAGGCACTCGGTCTTTGTCGAGAATCACCAGCTGGGCGCGGATATTCTTGATGGGATGGCCGATATTATTGATGACGATGCCCTGAAGGGACGCGCCTTCCGTCTCGTTAAAATGAGTACTGGCGCCTTTAATGATGACTTCGCGCGGTAATTTCTGAAAATTCTCAATCTCTGGAAAGGATTCTATCCCCATGGCCCCTCGATACATGGTTCATTTTGCCATGTTGCCATGTATAGAAACGGCCAAAAGGCCCGGGAACTTCACCTTATTTTACGGACCCCATCCGGACCCCTGTTTGAGAGCCCGGTTCTGGGTGGGACTCGCTGTCGTGTCCCGGGACCAGGGTTTCAAGAAAATATTCAAACTCATCTTCTAAAGCGAGGTAGGGCACGGGCCTGAGCCCCGTGATCCGTTCCATCGCGTCAAGCGTACGCAGATCGAACGGATCGCACATGGCGATTCGCACTGTTCCTTCCGCGATTCCGATCGGAACCACGCGGTGGTGAAAAATGAATTCCGCGTTAAAAAGACGCAGGATCTCGGGATCCGGAGCCCAGTTCTTCAAACTGAAATAAGGGACCTTCAGCTTTTTTTCAAGCATCCTGCCCACATCCTGGCTTGAAATGATGTTCATATTGATCAGAGTCTGACCGAGCCGTTGACCCGTTTCGAGATGTTTTTTGAGCGCCTGGCTAAGCTGCTCCTCCGTAATGAGGCCGGAACTGACAAGAACCTGTCCCATCGGATCCACGCGCTTCCGGAGTTTGGCAGGCTTGATCTCCGGCGCCAGGATATGAACGGCCTCCTCCAGCTTTTTGAGCGGCGCCGAACGGCGGTCCTGGAGATAATGGCTTCCGGGTTGAGATTTGAGGAAGGTCTTGACCTCCGCCATGTCCTGCGCGATTTCGCGAAGGTTCACGTAATTTCGATAAAGATTGGTGCAACCCGCGACCGAACAGGACATCAGCGGAAAATTCTCCATCTTGCCGCGCCGATTCTCCACGCGGATGAACCCCGCATTCCGGTCCGTCTTGTTGTAATACGTCGGGAGGATCCGGTCAAAATCATCGATGAACTGGCGCGCAAAAATCTCCTC
>JAHFHJ010000047.1:4306-10133 GCA_023246985.1 Candidatus Omnitrophota bacterium
ATCAGCTCCCTTGTCGCATCGTCTTTTTCGGCCACCAGGATCCTTTTCCCCTTATCTCTCATTTCATTTCCTTAAATGTTGCGAAGGACAGCCCCATCCCGCCAAAGGCGGGATGATAAATATTGGGACTGTCCTTATTCATCAGAAGCTTTCTTTTGGGGACGGAAATTTTCCCTTTTTCACGTCGCGGCAATAACCGGTAATCGCTTTTCGGATTGTTTCTTCGAGTTTTGCGTAACGGCGGACGAACCGCGGGTTCACTCCCGAGCGGATCCCCAAAAGGTCCTGCAGAACAAGGATTTGCCCGTCCGTCCCGGCGCCGGCGCCGATCCCGATCGTCGGACACTTCACCGCCGCCGTGATCTCCCGACCGAGTTTTGCGGGAACGCATTCAAGAACGATTGCGAAAACCCCGAGACGGTCGAGCCGTTTCGCGTCTTCGAGGATCGCCTTGGCTTCCGCCTCGGTCCTTCCCTGGACGCGGAACCGGCTGCCGCTTGACTGCGGCAGCATTCCCACGTGTCCCATGACGGGAATCCCCGCGGCCACAAGCGTTTGGACCTGCTGCTGGATGCTCCGCCCGCCTTCGAGTTTCACCGCGTCCGCCCCGGCTTCTTTGAGAAACCGCTTGGCGTTCGCCAGCGCGATTCCGGGATCGTCGTAGGAATGAACGGGCATGTCCGCGACCACAAGCGCCCGTTTCACGGCCTTGGTAACTGCGGTGGTATGATAAAGCATGTGCTCCACGGTCATACCAAGCGTATTCTCATGCCCTAGGAGCACCATGCCCACCGAATCACCGACCATGATGATATTCAGACCCGCTTCGTCGGCGATCCGCGCCGTAGGAAAATCGTAGAGACTGAGTGAGGTGATCTTCTCGCCGGCCTTCTTTTTCGAATAAAGGGTCTGAGGTGTGAGTTTTATATTCGGAGTACGGCGTACGGCGTGAAATCTTTTCCCGTTACGCCGTACGCCGGGCGCCGCACTCATTTCATCTGCCATTCATACGCGGTGATGAGATTTTCCATGAGCATGGTCACGGTCAGCGGCCCGACGCCTCCGGGAACCGGCGTGATAAACCCCGCTTTCTTGGCAGCTTCCTCGAATTCCACGTCGCCTTGAAGTTTCCCATCGACTTCCGTGGTGCCGACATCGATCACAATCGCGCCTTTTTTGATCCATTCGCCTTTCACAAGACCGGGTTTCCCGGAACAGGCCACCACGATCTCGCTGGCCGCGACGATTTTTTTCATGTCCTCTTCAGCGGTCCCGGTATTACAGACAAAGGTCGTGACACGCGCCTCACCCAGGAGAAGCTGAAGCGGGCGGCCCACGATTGCGCTTTGTCCGAGGATCGCCGCCTTTTTTCCGCGCAGCATGATCCCGCTCGCTTTAATGAGCGTGTAGGCCGCGAACGCCGTGGGCGGGATCAATTTTCCGCGCCGCAGAACGATCAGTCCGAGACTGGTAGGATGAATGCCTTCAACGTCTTTCTGCGGATCCAGGGCCATCAAAACCTTATCCGGATCGATCCCCGCGGGAAGCGGCATGGAAATAAAAATCCCGTGAACCGCCGGATCCGCGCTGAGCTCCCGAACCTTCCGGATCAGGGCCTCTTCGCCTTTTACTTGATCCGGCATGATGCGCTTGAAATCAATGCCGAGTTTGGCGGCGAGTTTCTCTTGGTTGTTAATGTACCGGACCGCCGACGGATCCTCTTGGGACTGGATTGCGACCAGGGACGGCTTCGGCCGGCCCTTGGCTTCAAAAGACGTCGTCTTCGCGATAATTTTTTGCTGCAATTCCGCGGCGATCGTCTTCCCTTCGAGTCGCTTCGCTTCCATTTAGTTCCCTTTCATAAAACGGTTCCGCAGTTCCGCCAAGGCCTTCTCGGCGTGTTCCTTTCGCTCCGGTTTTTTCATATAAACCGCGTTGATATGTGCCGTATGAAAAGCGCCTTCGAACGCCGCGGCGAGAAGTCCGTCGCTCACGATCAGATCATTGGCGACCGCCCCTTTCACGAGGGTCTTCATATGCGCGTTCCATTCTTTGGCCATCACAAGAATGAGCGCAAGATCCGCTTGCAGCCGGAACGCGTTCTGAAGCGCATCCTCCAGTTTCTCAGGCGCGCCGCCCTCCCGGTAACGCGCCATGACCTCGTTATAAACTTTCGGATCCAGATCCACGACCTGCATCGCATCCGCCCGGGTCTTTTCCAAAGAATCCAGGATCTCTTCCATACGTTTGCGATTGGCATCTTCCTGGAATTTTTGTTCCGGGGTCAGGCCGGCTTGAGGCTTCCGTTTGAGCGCGATGCGAACCACCATTTGCGTCAGTCCCATTCCGAGCGCCCCCGCGTACGCGGAAACACTGCCTCCGCCCGGCACCGGAGCATCGCTTGAGAGTTTTTCCAGATAGGTTTCAAGGCTCAGATCGGTATATTTTTTCATAGAAACCTCTCTCAGGACAAAAAGAGGCGCTACACCCCCCTCTTTTCGGATCCGGATCCGATTCTTGTTTATTTGTTTTGAAGGGTCAAAAACGCTTTTTGATTGTTGTTGGTCGAAAGCACGAGAACGCAAGGACCATACGATGCCGGCGCGCTGGCATAGATGTTAAGGATATCGATTTTCTTGGCCGCGAGCTTTTTGGTGATCCGCATCAAAACCCCCGGCTTATCCTCGACCTCCAGCAAAAGTACCGCGTTCTCCTGGACCTTGAACCCCTTCTTGGCAAACAGGTCCCTTGTGTGCAAGGCATCATCCGTGACAAGATTCATGAGCGCCACACCCCCCGCCGCCTGCGCCGAGATCGCCAGGATATCGATTCCCCGGTCAGCCAGCAGGGCGGCTACTTGGGAAAGCGCGCCGACTTTGTTCGCGGAGACCAGCACGAATTCTTTTCCAATTTTCACGCTTCGAATCATGGGGAAAACCTCCTTTTTTTGACAGAATGGGCGATCGAACAATCCGAAAACCCGCTAACTTCCGGAGTTATTATACTCTATGAAGTGATTTTTTTATAGCCCTCAAAGAGAAGGAAAGAGAAGAGATTACTGCTAAGGTCTTTATTTTTATTTCATTACCGGTGACTTGGACTGTCCTGATGACCCGTTGATCATTCATGAATGAGAATCAGGGCTGCCAGGTCTGGCGGCGGCGGAGGGCCTTGGGGTAGACTTCTTCGTACTGTTTGGCGGCGTCGAGCCACGAGAAATGCTGGAACATGGCGCGCTTGCGCATCACCTCCATGTGCCGGGGCCGATCATACCAAGTGCTCACCGCCCAGCCCACCGTATCGTAGATGGTGGCCGGAGTTCCCTGATAGTAAAGGAAGCCCGTTCCAAAACCGGTCGCTTCTTCGTAGGGAATGATCGTATCTCTTAACCCTCCGGTCGCGCGCGCGATGGGAAGCGTCCCGTATTTCAAACTGTAGATCTGATTGAGACCGCACGGTTCATAAAGCGAGGGCATCAGGAAGAAATCCGCGCCCGATTCAACCAGGTGGGCTTTGCGGTTATGATATCCGATCCACGCGCCCACGCGGCCGGGATAAAGCGCCGGCAACCCGCCGAAGAAATCCTCCTGCCCTTTGTCTCCGCTTCCGACAATGACGAACTGCACCGCCATATCCCGCAAGATGCGGTGCATCACGAGCGCCAAATGCTGAAATCCTTTCTGCTCCGCGAACCGCGAGACAATACCCACGACCGGGATCTCCGGTCTGGCTTCGAGCAGAAACTCTTTCTGAAGCGCCTGCTTGCAGATTTTTTTTCCCGACAGATCGCGCGCGGAATAATTCGCGGGGATCAGTTCATCGGTTTCGGGATCCCAATGATCATAATCTGCGCCGTTCAAAATACCGTAGAGATCCTCCTGACGCCGTCGGATGTAGACCGAGAGTCCGTTCGCGCCGGGCTCCTCCAGAATCTCCTTGGCGTAAGTAGGACTCACTGTGGTAATCGCGTCGGCGTAAAAGATCGCGCCTTTCATAAAATTGATACCGCCAAAATTCTCGAACTTGGCGTCCGTGAAATTGTCGCGGCCAAGCTCCAAGAATCCGTACGCGTCGGCCCGGAAGGTCCCCTGATAGGCAATGTTATGGATCGAGAAAACGCTCGCAGTCCCGGCAAAGAACGGGTTGTGCTGCTCCCGGATCTTCAGATAGGGCGCGACGAGCGCGGTCTGCCAGTCATGGCAATGGATGATATCGGGCTGGAATTTCAGATCCTGGCAAAGCTGGAGACAGGCGCGCGAAAAAAATCCGAACCGTTCGGGGTTATCCGCAAACTCCCAATGGCCGTCGTCATAAAGTCCGGACCGTCCGAAATAATTTTCATGCTCTATAAAATAGACCGGAAACCCATCGGACCTCCCTTCCAGGACCTGGCACCACACGATGCCATCGCCGGTCGGAATGCCCAGGGGCCCCAGAATGGGCTTCAAGCCGTATGTTTCCTTATGGATCGACCAGTATCGGGGCAAGACAAGGCGGACATCATGCCCGAGCTTCTTAAGGATCTTGGGCAAAGCGCCGCACACATCCCCCAGCCCGCCGGTCTTGATGAACGGCACCGCTTCCGACGCCGCGAAAAGAATCTTATATTTTTTTCCGTTCTTTTTTTTCATAAGGTCGAAATCATACCACGATTTCGTGAGGATTCACTCATTAAAGAACGGCGTCATGCTATAATTCTTCAATATGGTCCGGGTCAGTGTCATCATTCCAGCTTACAATCGCGCGCAAGTCCTCCCACGGGCCGTTGATTCGGTTCTCGCGCAAAAAGACGCCGACTTCGAGCTTATCATTGTGGATGACGGATCGACGGATGAAGGGGACAGGCACCTTTTTCAGAAATACGAAAAAGGTGCCTGTCCCCCTATTCGCGTTATCCGTTGCGCGGAAAACAAGGGCCCCGCCGCCGCGCGAAACCTCGGGATCAAACATGCCCGGGGTGAATGGATCGCGTTCCTGGATTCGGACGATGCATGGAAACCCGGCAAACTCAAAGCGCAGCTGGAATTCTTTGCAAAGAATCCGGCCCCCGGCCCTACGGGCCAAAGGGCCCGGAGGGATTATCTCATTTGTCAGACCGAAGAGATTTGGATACGAAACGGCAAGCGTGTGAATCCCATGAAGAAACACCAAAAATACGGCGGCTGGATCTTCGAAGAATGTCTTCCGCTTTGTGTCGTGAGTCCTTCGGCCGTCATGATGCACCGCAAACTTTTTGACGAGGTCGGGCTTTTCGATGAATCCTTCCCTGCGTGCGAGGATTATGACCTTTGGCTCAGGATCGCTTCGCGTTATCCCATCGGCCTGATTGAAACGCCTTATATCATTAAATACGGCGGACACGCGGATCAGCGCTCCCGTGAATTCCCGGCCATGGACCGCTTCCGTATCCGGTCGCTCGCCAAGATTCTTAAGAACGGAATGCTGAATCCGGAACAAACAGTGAGAGCTCGAAAAACGCTCGAAGAGAAAACGCGGATTTACATTGAAGGTGCTTTAAAGCGCGGGAAAGCAAAGGAAGCAGCAGAGATTCAAACACTGTTGACGTCTTTGAACGTGCACGGATCTTTTCCCTCTCCTATGGGGAGAGGGGGGTGAGGGAAACAGATTGCCCCCCTCATCCTTACCTTCTCCCCAAGGGAGAAGAGATCCCCCGCAGAAACTCAGAGAGTAAAAATATCCCGACTTTGATTTTCTTTTCATGAATGGCAGTCGGGATTGCCCCATCCCGCCCATGGGGCGGAATGATAAGGATTGGAGCTACCCCCAACTTTGAATTTTTTTACATAAAGGTAGTTGGGGTTGCCCC
>JAHFHJ010000150.1 GCA_023246985.1 Candidatus Omnitrophota bacterium
TTTCACAAAGGCGAGGACCTCGGAAAGGGCCTTCTTGCCTCTATCCTGCGGGACATCGAAATGTCCTGGGACGATTTCCTTTCCGCCCGTTAAGATCCTTCCGCGCACCTCGGACCGCTTGTCGAGATCTCCCGTTACCAGATCCGTCGTCCTCGGAGCGGGTTCATGATACAAGGACCGCCGATACGCCGGGAGTACTTGCCAGAGGCAAACCTCTCCTCGTCACCATGCCCGCTTCACTTCGCAAGCGTCGTCCGGCACGCAACTTTTACTTTCCGGTGGATGGTTGCAGCTGCGGTGGCGCGCCCCAAGGACGGCCCAAACTTTCTATTTCTGTTTCATATGGTATAGTTTGGGCGGCCCCATCCCGCCGTTGGCGGGATGATGAGTATCGGAGCTAAACGACGCCACAAACGATCATTTGGAAAGAGATTGTCCCTTCGGAAAATCAAAGGCATAATCAGCGCCTGAGGGCGTAGGGTCTCAATCACCGGCCGAGGAAGTCGCACGGACGGGTTAAATTCAGAGAAAGGAGTCGTGTGGGTTTGAAACGCCTAAAAAAACCGGTCTGTGCCTGCGCCGCGACCCTCTTGCTGCTTTGTCCGCCTTCAGGCACGGCCGCCCAAACCGACCCTGCGGCGACGCCGGTCCCGCAGGAGATTTCCCTGCCCGCCCCTTCGGAGCCGCCCTCCCCAAGCGCGCTTCCGGAAAAAAAACAGGAACCCCTCTATTACAAACCCGGCTCCATTTTCGCGCAGAGGCCTTTACCCCCCGGCATGATCCGGGGCCCCCGTGAAATATCGCCGAAAGAACCCCTCGCTATTATTTCCGAGCCGGACTTTTACGCGCTGAGCCAGACCTCGCCTCTTTCGGACGCCGCGCGGTTTTTTTTAGAAGAAACGCTCATCCCCAACGAATCGGTTTATTTCACGCCCGGCACCGGCATGGACGCCAAAACAGGCATGCCTTACGATCACATCCGCATTCGTTTAAAGGAAAATCTTTTGAGCGAGGTCGGCAATTATACCGCGGCCTCCAAGCTGTCCCTGATGATTCCCTTTTTATTAAAAGTGATACAAAAAAATCCCTATTACCGGCAAGTGAAACTCACGCCCGAGGACGCCGCCTCAAAACTGAAGCATACTTTAAGGACTCTTTTGGTTTACATTCAAAAATATCCGGATTACGGCGGCTTCCTGCCCTGGGTTGATATCCGTCCGAACGGAACGATCGCGCCGGCCACCACCAAGGTCCCTTCGCTGGATAACGGGCAGATGACCTGGGCTCTGGCGGCGGTCGTTGCCGCGTTCGAGGATTCGCCGGACCCTGAGCTTCTCAAAATTTCCAGCATGGCGCAGACGATCCTTCAAAGCCAGAACTACGGAAAATTCTACGACGGCAAATTGAAGCTTCTGCACGGAACGATCCAATATGACGCCGAAACGCGCTCCTGGAGCGGGGACAAAACTTATTATCTGAATGATATGTTCGAGGGAACGCTCGCGGTGCTGTGGGGAGTGCTCAACGGCCAGATCCCCGAAGAAGCCTGGGATAACCTTGCCATCCCTACCATTGAATACATCACGAAATCGGGGGAAAAAATAACCACCCTGGCGGGATTCCGGGCTTCGTTCCACGAACATTGGGCCCTGGCCTATCTCCCCGTCATGAGCTCCGCCCTGGCGCCCCTGTATCAGAATTATCTTTATGTCCAGGCCGATCATGCCCGCAGGAATCATTTGCCGGGATTCATCAGTACGGCCTATGACGCCCAGGGAGTCTACCGCCAGATGGGCATTCCCTCCATCGCTTATAATCCGGTCGATCGGAGCGACGTGGCCGTGCTTTTTGCGACGGCCATGGCGATGCTGATCTCTCCGACCGTCGGCGCTTCCTGGCTTATGAAGCTTTATTCCTATAAAAATTTTGTTTCGCCCTACGGCGCCTATGAATCCGTGGGCCGGGACGGCTATGCCGATATATTCACGGCCGACGCAAAAGGCATGACCCTCCTCGCCTCAAGCGGAGGCGTGGTGGATGAGATCAAAAAATATCTCAATGAACGCACCGTTCCCAAAACAAGCATCCCAATGAACGCGAAACTGATCGAACTATTGCACGCAAAATACAAACAAATGATCGCCGCGCGGGATCACCGGCCTATCTTTTTCCCTTCGAGACCCTTCCCCGACCCTCCGGAAGACCCAATCGCCGTCCATCCCCAAAAACCTCCCGATGCGGGCGATGTTTTTGACGTGATTGCCCGCTTGCAGCCCGGCCATTTGCACGGAAAGAATGTCCGCTCCGTCGGCCAAAAAACCCTGGAGCAGGATATTTTCCCGGGCCAGCCCCTCCAGTTCGAATTCGATATCCCGGCCTACTACGCTTACTTCGATCAGTGGGCCTTCCGCGGCACTTACATCGATAAAGCCGTCCGCATCGCGGAAATGCGTTATGTCACCTTGACCCTTCCCCTGCTGAGCTCTCCGGGGATGTTCGAGCTCGAGATCAAAAGCGACGACATCACCTTGGCGACCGTCGTCGTCAATACGACTAAACCGGGAAGGATTTCCGAAGACGGAAAATGGAAAACATTCGTGGAGAGGATCGCGCCGATCCCGGACTCGGACGATAAAGCGTTCAATTACATTTCAGCGGCGATCCACGACCCGCGCTATCTCTTGGGAGAGCTCACCCGGGGCGGACGCGAGGGAACGATCGTATTAAAAGAGATCACGCTGTATAAAAATTTCCCCTTCACGGATACGGCGGAACCTCCCTTTGAGAAGCCATCGCAGGACCCTGCGGAATTGGAATTGATACGCTACTGGCGCTTGAGCCACGGAGACCTGTCTTTCAAGAAAGACAGTGTTCGAGGCGCTTACCTCTTTTCGAACGGCTTGGGGTGGCGGGGCGGATATATTCCTTACACGAACTTGTCAAAATTCCACTATCTTTATATCAAGGCCCGCAATGTTTCGGAGAAAAACTGCGGATGTTTCTATGTCGAACTGAAGCACGAATCGGATCAGCTGCTGGGAGAAAAAATACCGATTCACCTCCCCGCGGATCAGAAATGGCGCATCTATGAGATTCCCATTCCGCCGCACGTCCGCTACACCTTCAATTATATCGCCGTCTCGGACCCTTATGCGGATTTCGAATTGGGTTCACTTTTGCTGACCCCCGCAGAAATCACGGAGGATTTTGGCGCCCTCGAAAAGGTCGCTTACTCGCCGCGCGAACATAAGCCCCTTGAGTGCGCCAACCGCCCTTGTCCCGCCTGACCTTCCCTCTTGAGTACCGCAGGACATTCGAATGGATGGATCGGCGGCGCTACCCCCAACTTTGAATTTTTTTACATCAATGGCAGTTGGGGTTGCCCCAATTTCAACTTCGTTAAAATTGATAGGTATTGGGACTAAAACTGTTTATTCCTCCTTTTTTCTTGCTTGAGCTTTCTCTTCTCCATCAGAGAATGTTTGGGGGCCTTCTTTTGAGATCCTCTTTCTTTTCCCTTGTCCTGCGTTCCCATAAAATTCCTCCTCGGTGATTGGGGCCATCCCAATGAAA
>JAHFHJ010000151.1 GCA_023246985.1 Candidatus Omnitrophota bacterium
CGGCTCTGGGGATCTTGGGACTGGCCGCGACTACCGCCTGGGAGTATCTTTTTCACAAAAGCTTGGCTCTGGATCAGTTTTTCTATCAAGAACTTCCAGGCGCGGTTCTGACACCGCATCTCGGACGAATGGCCTTTGTGACCGCCATCAACTTTACGATCACGGGCTTTGCGCTTTTTCTTCTGGGGCTGAAAAACGAACGGGCGCACTTTTTCAGCCAACTTCTGGTCCTTCCGTTGGGGATTCTTTCGCTCTTCGTTTTTGCCGGTTATATTTTTCAGGCGCCCCCCCTTGTTTATGGAGCCCATTTCAGTACGGCGATGGCCTTGCACACGGCACTGCTGTTTCTCGTAACTTTTTTAGGAGTTTTGTTTTGCCGGCCCAAGGAAGGACTCATGAGGCAGTTTACGAGCTCGTTCCCAGGGGGAAGGATGCTACGCCGGTTTTTGCCCGTTGGGATTTTTCTTCCGCTGCTTTTAGGCGGAAGCGAATTATTCTTAAAAAAAATTGGGATGGTTAACCATGAAGTGGGCCAGGCGTTTGTAGCCCTCAGCAATCTCTCGATTATCACCCTGTATGCTTATTGCCTTGCCGTGTTGCTGAATCATGCCTCGGCTGAAAAAGAAAAGATCCAACGATCAGCCGAGCTTGTGGAAGTCGGTTACCGGACGCTTCTTGCGAGTGCCAAGGAGGGCATTTTGGTCTTGGACGGCGAAAACGGCGGGATCGTGAACTGTAACGCATGTCTCCGGGAGATGCTCGGGTATTCTGAAGAAGAGCTTCGCGGGAAGAATCCCTGGGAGATGGAATCTTTCAAGGGCCTTGTCGCGACCCCAGAGGCATTTTCCGATCTTTGCAAAAAAGGCGTTTTTCTGATCGAGAATCTTCGTTCCAAGACCCGGAAGGGGAGAGAGATCGATCTGGAAATAGTTTCCAGCGTTTTCGCCTCCGGGCAATATCAATTTGTTCAGTGGAATATCCGTGACGTCACCGAGCGCAAACGGGAGCGGGAAAAGCTCCTGCAATTATCGTGCGCGGTCGAACAAGGTCCGGCTATCGTTATGATCACGAACCTTGCGGGGAACATCGAATATGTCAATCCCAGGTTCACGCAGGTCACGGGCTATTCGTTTGACGAAGTCCTTGGAAAAAATCCCAGGATCCTGAAATCCGGAGAACATTCGCCGGCCTTCTATCAAGAAATGTGGAATGTCCTCCGATCCGGGAAGGTGTGGCGTGGACAATTCCTGAACAAGAAAAAAGACGGGGGACATTACTGGGAGTCCGCCTCCATTTCTCCGGTCTTTGACAGGGATGGGCGGCGCCTCTGTTATATTGCCATCAAGGAGGACATCTCGGAGTTCAAGAAGCTGGAGCGCATTAAGGATGATTTTATTAGCACAGTCTCCCACGAGTTGAGGACCCCTTTAACCGCGATCAAAGAAAGCTTGAGTCTGGTGCTGGACGGTTCGATGGGGGTTCTCACCGAGGAGCAAAAGGCGTTCCTGGGACTCGGGTCCCGGAATGCGGATCGGCTCACGGCGCTTGTGGCCAGCATGCTGGATTTTCAGAAGCTTCAGTTCGGCGCGCTGGAGCTTCATATGGAGAAATGGAATATCAACGAGATCTGCGAGGAGGTAGTGCGCATCATGAGTTCCATGGCGGCGAAAAAAGGATTGACGCTTCATCTCGAAGCGGCCGCAGGACTGCCCTGTGTCCAAGTGGACCGGGAGAGAATCTTTCAGGTCCTGACAAGTCTTGTCTCGAACGGGATCAAATTCACTTCCCAGGGAAGCGTCAAGATATCGACGGTCCGGCAGGGAGAGAATTGCCTACGGGTCTTTGTCGCGGATACAGGCCCCGGAATCAAGCCGGAGGAGATCGAGCAGATTTTTAGGGGATTTTCCCAGTTAGGCCCCGCGGAATATCATCTTACGGGCAGCGCGGGTCTTGGCCTGGCGCTCGCCAAAGGGATTGTCGTTCAGCATCGGGGAAAGATCGGGGTCGAGTCAACGCTTGGAATGGGCAGTGTTTTTTATTTCGAAATCCCTTTCGAAGAGCGCCGAAAAAGCCCCTAAAATCCGGCGTTAGCGCGCGTGCCATTGTTTGAGTGGAACCCAAACATCCGGAGGCGGTTATGGGGAAGAGAATATTGGTGGTGGATGACGAGGAGGACATTTTAGCCGTGGTTTCGGCGCGCCTTGACACCATGGGATTTGAAGTACTGACCGCAGCGGACGGACAACAAGCGCTCGATGTTGTCCGCCGGGAATCCCCCGATCTTATCTTACTCGACTTGATGCTTCCCAAATTGGACGGGTATAAGGTCTGCCGCATGCTCAAATTTGATAAGACCTTTGAGCATATTCCCATCGTTGTCTTCAGCGCCACGGCCTCCAATTCGGACAAGAAGCTGGCGGCAGAAGCGGGCGCGGACGCGTATCTCGAAAAACCTATAGATATGAAAGCTTTTTCGGAAACCGTGAAAAAATTTTTAAACTAGTCCCAATCTCCCATCATGAAAAGAAAATTAAAGTCGGGATAGCAATGTCTTCCGCGCGCCGCGGCTTTAAGAGGATCGTCTTTTTTCGTTGAATTCCCCATGACCGCAGCTTATGATGTGCGCCCCTTCACAAAACCTTTCGGGTTGCATCGTTGCATGCGCGGTTAGTTCAGTTGGTTAGAACGCTTCCTTGACATGGAAGAGGTCAGAGGTTCGAGTCCTCTACCGCGCACCACTCATGATTGATTTGGAAGCAGAGGAATCGAAAGGAGCACTGCCTGGAAACATGCCCCGTGTCATGTTTCCAGGGCGGAGGGCCGAGCTGGAGCGTAGCGGAAGCCGCCGAGTCCTCTCCCGCGCAAGTCTTTTTTCCTTAAGGGTGATTTGCACGGCCCCCATTTTCCCGAAGTCCCGGCCGCCTTGCGGGCCGCTTTCGTTTGACGGAGCTGCGTTGATTTAATAAAAAGCTTTTCCGAGGGCGAGGAACCATGGAACAACGGAAAAGGCGTTTTTGGGCGTTCGGTTTTCCGCCTCTTTTGTGGATGGGGGTCATTTTTACTCTTTCGTCGATCCCGGGCAAGCATATTCCAAAGGGTTGGCTGATTCATCAGGCCGCCCACTTTGTTGAATATTTCGTTTTGGGGTTGTTGCTTGCGCGGGCTTTGGCCCATCTCCAGATCAAACTTCGCGTGTTGACGCTTTCGCTTCTTTCCGTCCTTGGGGTCCTTCTTTTCGCAATTTTTGATGAATGGCGTCAGAGTTTCGTTCCGGGACGCAGCAGCGATCTTGTCACCGTGCTTTTCGACGGGGGGTATGCCGCGCTGGGGGTTGCGTTCTACGATGAGGTCGTGTTTGTCTTTTTGGGAAAAAGAAAAAAAAGATTTGAGCCGTAATCCCCCTCCCTGTCAATTTCAACGAAACTGAAATTGTCTATGGAAAAGTGCGTCAAGAAAAAACTCCCCCTTTGCAATTTTGATCTTCAAAATTGCTTGGCTCACGGTCTCCAATTTGAAATACCACACCTCTCCTAAACAAGGTTTCA
>JAHFHJ010000152.1 GCA_023246985.1 Candidatus Omnitrophota bacterium
TTTGATGGGACTGATCTATCTGGGGATCATGATCCCCGCGGCGACGGACGCTTTTCAAACCGCGTCCGGCCGGCCGCGTACTTTTACGGGAGATACTATTCCCTACGTGATCGCGATGCTTCTGGTGATCGGGCCTTTTGCGATCCCTCTTTTATGGCAAAGCGGGAGATTCTCGACTTTCGCAAAGGTCCTTTGCACTGCGGTCGTCCTCTTGATTGCAATCTTTGCGTTCGTGGTCCTGAACCTGATGGCGTCATCCCTGGACATGTTTCTGAGTCCCGCATGACATTCGAATGGATGGAGTTGCGGTACCTACCGTGAACCCTTAGTCCCAATACCTATCCATTTTAACGAAGTTGAAATTGGGGCAATCCCGACTACCGTTCATGAAAAGAAAATTAAAGTCGGGATAGTCCCAATGCCTATCCATTTTAACGAAGTTGAAATTGGGGCAATCCCGACTGCCGTTCATGAAAAGAAAATTAAAGTCGGGATAGAATCAAATGGAGAACGGTACTAAAGGGGCCTCGCGTTCTTGCGCGCGGATAAAAAATAAGCGGCTTTTTTGAAATTCTTATACATCCGCGGGAAATTCAGGTAGAATGCCGCCGTCACCTAAGAGGATTTTTATGAAAAAGTTTAAAAAAATACTCCTGATCGTTCTTACGGGTTCTCTTCTTGGCGCCTCAGCGGTCTATGCGGGGGATAATCCCGGTTCTAAATTAGGCCGGGGATTGACGAACGTCGTGACCTCTCCGCTGGAATATATTTTGCAGACCGTCAAACTCGCCAAGGATCATGACGGCGCTACAGCGGTCTTCGGGGGATGGGCGAACGGAACCTGGTTCATGATCCAAAGAGTCTGTGTCGGGGTTTATGAGATCGTGACCTTCCCCGTGCCTCTTCCTGCAAAGTACGGTCCGGTCCTGGATCCGGACACGTCCTGGACGGGTTTTCAAAAACTTCTTGCGGATACTCCCTAATACCGTGTTCTATCCCGATTTTAATTTTCTTTTCATGAAGGGCAGCCGGGATGATAAGGGTTGGGATCCATTGATTTTATGGGTCGCGCTATTTTTATTGTTTTTTCTTATGGCCGGGCAGGGATGCTATGCCCAGGATCCTCAAGCATCGGATTCCGCCGTCCCCATGGCTTCGCCCGCAGGCTCCGGCCACGCGTGGTCTGAAGGCTGGTATCAGGATGCCTGGGGATACGCCCAAGGCGTGGAGGAATACCAGAAAACCAACAAGCCCCTGGTCGTTTATATCAATGTCGGATGGTGTCCTTATTGCCGGAGATTTGAAAAAGAAGTTTTGTCCTCTCCGAAAGTGGAGGATTTTATGAAGGACATGATCAAAGTCACCATCAACCCCGAGACCGGAGACCGGGAGAATGCGATCGCCGCAAAATACGGGGTCCAAGGTTTTCCGTCCTTTTTCCTTCATCCGCCTCAGCCCGGCCGCGCGGTACAGCTTTATACCGGTGTGATGCCCGAAGAATTTATGGCACAGATCCAGCAAGCCCTCCGGTAGCATGCGTCCGTGATCCCGATAGCGCTGACCATCGCCGGTTCCGATCCCTCGGGGGGAGCCGGGATTCAAGCAGATCTCAAAACTTTCCATCAACATCAAGTCTATGGCATGGCCGTCATCACGCTTCTTACGGCCCAAAACACGCAAAGCATCCGGGCGGTCTATCCGATCCAGCCCGCGCAAGTGGTCCGTCAGCTCGAAACCGTTCTTGCGGATAGGATGCCCCAGGCTGCCAAAACGGGCGCGTTGGGAAATGAACGGATCGTCCGGGGGGTTGCGCGCTGCGCGAAGCGATTCCGCTTTCCTCTGGTGGTGGATCCGGTCATGATCAGCAAACACGGAGCGCCGCTTCTTGAAAGAAACGCCGTCCGGATCCTTATCAAAGAGCTTTTGCCGCATGCCGCTTTGGTCACGCCGAATCTTTACGAAGCGGAGGTCTTGAGCGGGATCAAAGTTCGCGACCTGGAGTCTATGGAAAAGGCCGCGCGCATCATTACGGGGTTTGGACCGCGCGCGGTGTTAGTCAAAGGCGGCCATTTGACGGGGAACGCCACGGATCTTTTTTATCAGGACGGGCGCGTTCGTCTCCTCACGGCTTTCCGGATCAGGACACGCCACACGCATGGGACGGGCTGCACTTATTCCGCGGCGATCACGGCCGAGCTTGCCAAGGGAAAAAATCTTTTTTCCGCGGCCGCGGCCGCAAAAAGGTTTATCACCCGGGCGATCCGCACAAGTCCGGGGCTCGGCGAGGGGAGGGGCCCCGTGAATCACTTCGCCTGGGTCTCTTACCAATAAAGAGGACCAGCTGAATTACAGGGTCATGACGCCTGCCCCCTTTCGCTGGCCAAAAGATTGTTTTTCAAAGCCTTCCTCTTCGGATATAATCCCTTTCCAACAGAAAAAGCTTGAGGCCTATGAAATTATTTATTCCCAAAGAAACGATCGCCGGAGAGTCCCGCGTCGCGGCGACTCCTGAAACCGTCAAAAAAATGATCCAGGCGGGCTTTTCCGTCTCCCTTGAGTCCGGCGCCGGGCAGGCCGCCGCCTTGAGAGATTCTGATTATGAAAAAGCCGGGGCCCGCGTCGATGCTTCCGGTCTTTCTCAGGCGGATATCGTTTGCAAGGTTCGCAAGCCTTCGGCCCCGGAAGCCGCGCGTCTCAAAGAGGGCGCGATATTTATCGGATTGATGCGCCCGCTCAAGCCGGCTTCGGATGAGGTCCTCAAAATATTCCGATCCCGGAAGATCACGGGTCTGGCGATGGAACTTGTGCCGCGTATCGCAAGAGCTCAAAAAATGGACGCGCTTTCTTCCCAAGCGAATCTTGCGGGTTATAAAGCCGTTCTTTTGGCGGCGAACGCCTTGGGGAAAGTATTCCCCATGATGATCACGGCCGCGGGGACAGTCCAACCGGCCAGGGTGCTGGTGATCGGGGCGGGGGTCGCGGGGCTTCAGGCGGTCGCCACGGCCAAAAGGCTGGGGGCGAGGGTCGAGGCTTTTGATACGCGCGCGGCGGTTCAAGAACAGGTGGAGAGTGTCGGCGGGAAGTTCATTGCGCTGCCGGCGGAGGAACAGGCCGAGGATGCTCGAGGCTATGCCAAAGAAGTTTCCCGGAAGACCCATGAAAAAGAGCTGGAGCTGATCGCGGAGCATGCCAGGACCGCGGATGTGGTGATTACGACGGCGTTGATCCCCGGACAGAAGGCGCCCGTGCTTATGACGGAAGATACCGTGAAGGCCATGAAGACGGGCGCGGTCATCGTGGATCTGGCCGCCGAACGCGGCGGGAATTGTCCTCTGACGGAGATCGACAAAGAAGTGGTGAAGCACGGCGTGCGCATCCTGGGATATACGAATCTTCCCGGTATGATGGCGCATGAATCGAGCCAGCTTTACGCTCGTAATGTGATGAACCTTCTTCTGGAATTCTGGAAAGAGGGACGTTGG
>JAHFHJ010000153.1 GCA_023246985.1 Candidatus Omnitrophota bacterium
AAAGAGGGACAGTCCCTGGGAACCGGGACAGTCCCTGCGGGCGGGGATGATTACCTCAAGACCGTCGCGATCTCGCGGCTCATGCTGGATAACTTCGAACATATTCAAAGCGGCTGGCTGACGGAAGGCTTGAAGCTCGGGCAGATCGCGTTGGCATTCGGTTGTGATGACATGGGGGGAACGTTGATCGAGGATAAAGTCCTGGAACCCGCGGGCATCGAAGTCCGTACGCGCAAGGAGGATCTCATCCGTCTCATCCGGGACGCCGGTTTTGTGCCCGTCCAGCGCGATACGAATTATAATGTTCTCAACGTCAAGGATGAGGAGCGCTATGCCCGCGCCTGATAAAAATTTTATCCGCGACGCGTTCGATTCGATCACGCCGCGCTACGATCTGCTGAATCAGGTGTTGAGTTTCGGAATGTCGGCAGTCTGGCGCAAGCGGTCCGCGGAGATCGTTCTGGACGACCCGGATTTTGCTCCTCGAACGATCCTCGATCTTGGCTGCGGCACGGGGAAATTCCTGGAATGTTTTCTGCGAAGACGGGAACAACAAGTTTCCGCGAGCGTGACGGGGGCACAGGCCCCCGGCCTGCGAAGACGGGAACAACAAGTTTCCGCGAGCGTGACGGGGGCACAGGCCCCCGGCCTGCGAAGACGGGAACAACAAGTTTCCGCGAGCGTGACGGGGGCACAGGCCCCCGGCCTGAAAATTCGGAAATGGGAGAGCGTGACGGGAGTGGATTTTTCAGCCGCCATGCTCCAAAAGGCGCGGGCGACGGTTTCGGAGAGCGTGCTGTGGCTTCGGGAGGATTTTGACGCATTGCCGTTCCTTGAAGCGAGTTTTGATCTCGTGATCTCGGGATTTACGCTGCGCAGCGTTCAAACACTTCCCGAGTTTCTCGGGACCGTGTACCGGATCCTGACGCCCGGGGGGAAAGCGGTCTTTCTTGATCTGACGCGTCCCCGGCATCCTTTGGCCCGTCTGCTATTTTATCCTTACCTGAAATTTCTTTTACCGATCGCGGGGTGGCTCATTTCAGGAAACCGGAAGGCCTATGATTTTCTTTCCGGTTCCGTGAGATCCTTTCCGCCGCCGGAAAAAACACTTCAACTCATGAACGAAGCCGGGTTCCGGGAGTGCGAGACTAAAAGCTTTTCATTTGGCGCCGCGACGCTTATCATAGGAACGAAAACAGCCGCGAGCAATGATCCTTGAGCCGTGAGTTAAAATTTAGTCCCAATACCTATCATCCCGCCCCTTGGGCGGGATGGGGCAACCCCAACTACCATTTATGTAAAAAAATTTAAAGTTGGGGTAGCCCATGGCGCGAGCTCACGGCCAAATCCCAAAAATAAAATTCGCGGGCATCCACCTCTATGGATATTGACCCAAAATTATCAGAGCTTGGCCTGAAGTTACCACCCGCGCTCCAACCCGCCGGGCTTTATCAGCCGTTCGTGGTATCCGGAAAGCTGGCTTTTTTGAGCGGGCAGATTTCCAGGGACGCGGCAGGCAAGGTTCTTGCCGGAAAGGTCGGGAAAGATCTCAATCTTGAACAGGGCCAAAAAGCGGCACAGCTCGCGGCACTGAATGCGCTGAGCATTATGAAAAATCTGATTGGTTTTGAGAAGATCAGCCGTATCGTCCAAATGACCGGTTTTGTCCAAGCGGCTCCGGATTTTTATGAAATCCCCGCGGTGTTGAACAAAGCTTCCGGGCTCTTCGCCGAAGTGATGGGGGATCGGGGAGCGCATGCCCGTTCCGCCGTCGGGACGGCGAGTCTGCCGCTGAATGCCGCCGTGGAGATCGAACTGATCTTAGAATTAAAATGACGCTTCTTGTCATTCCCGCAAGTTTTTTCGCCGGAGGACGGATCAGCCCTTCGGCTGAAAGCGGGGATTCGTGGATTCCCGATAGAGGCATTCGGGAATGACCATCTAAAATTTCAAATACCGAATAGCTGAATTTTAGGTTTGTTTCGCATTGCGCGCTTCGAATTTGAGCGGCATGGGCAGTAAAAGAGATAGGAGATCTAGCGGGGTGAAAGGTTTTCTTAAATTCGTCCTTATCTTCGCCGTCATTCTTCTTTTAAGCGCCTTTCTCGCGCCGATCCTTTACGATTTTTTTCTAACATTCCACCGGTACAAATTTGAGCGAATCTTCAATCGCCTTGTCATGATCGGGGCGTTGCTGGCCGTTGTTTTGTTTGTCCGGTTCAAAAAAGAGATCTTTACGGCCTACGGTATGGGCTGGAAACCCCAGAGTTTCGGACTTTTCCTGAAGGGATTCGGGACCGGCCTGTTGACGCTGGGCGCCGTGGCGGTTTTAAGCCTGCTCTCTGGACGCGCGGTTTATCTTCCGGCCAGTCTCTCTCGGACGGCATGGATGATCAAACTCACCGGAGTGTTTGGGACGGCTCTCTTGATTGGAACCATGGAAGAGTTTTTCTTCCGGGGTTTTATTTTCCGCTCGCTTTTGAAGGCACTCAAGAACCGGCTGTTCCCGAGCGTCTTGATCGCGACGGCTTTCTATTCGATCATCCACTTCATCGGAATGAAAAAGATCTTTATCGGCGAGGACCCCGGTTTTGTGGACGGACTCAGGCTGATCGGGGCGCCTTTCGTTTCGCTTGCCGCGTGGCCGCAATTCTGGCCCCAGGCGGTCGGACTTTTTCTCTTTGGGCTGGCGCTGATCGGGGCGGTCTACCGCAGCGGATCCCTTTATCCCGCGATCGGTCTTCACGCGGGCAGCGTGTTTTTTCTTCGGCTGGATGATTTTTTTGTAGAGTACCGGGGGGGGCAAGCGTTTTTTTGGGGGTCCAAGATCCTTTATGACGGCGTCCTGAGCTGGATATTTTTGAGCGCTCTGGCGGTGTTTTTATGGATCTTCTTAAAGCCTTCGGGGACGGACGTCCCCCCTAGCCCTTCCGGAAAAAAAGCCGTTTCATACAATGACCCCACTCCATAAAATCACGCGCGAAAAAATTCTCGAAGTCCTCAAACAGGTCCAGGAGCCCGTCCTGAAGGAAGATATTGTTTCCCTCGGGCTTGTGCGGGAGATTGAGATCGATCAGGGGCATGTATTCCTTCACATGGAATCTTCCGTCGAAGATATCCGTCTCCGGGAAAAATTGAGCGGAGTGATCGTTAAGACGGTCATGGCGGCCGGCGCAAGCGGATGTGACGTGCAATTCTCCGGAAAACCGAAATGCGGGATCCCTGCCTCGACGCTTCAGCCCATTTTTGCCGTGAAACACGTGGTGGCGGTGGCGAGCGGCAAGGGCGGGGTTGGAAAATCGACCGTGGCCGTGAATTTGGCGCTTGCGCTCAGGCAGCTTGGGGCGCGGGTCGGCCTGATGGACGCGGATATCTATGGGCCGAATATCCCGATGATGCTCGGGATCCCCTCGCA
>JAHFHJ010000154.1 GCA_023246985.1 Candidatus Omnitrophota bacterium
CGTCCTTTAGTTCTCTTTATTGTCGGCCCTACGGCTTCCGGAAAATCAGCGCTCGCGGTCGCCTTGGCCCAAAAAATGAGGGGCGAAATCGTTTCCGCGGATTCCATGCTTGTTTACAAGGGAATGGATATCGGGACGGCGAAGCCTACCCAAAAAGAACGCGGCGGCGTCCCGCATCACGGCCTGGATCTTGTCGCGCCTACAGGAAATTTCTCGGTTTTTGCCTATCGGCAATTTGCGCTCAACGCCCTTAAGGACATTGTTCGCCGCGGCAAAGTTCCTATCGTTGCGGGCGGAACCGGCTTTTATGTTAGGGCCCTCTTAGAGGGGCTTTCGCCGTTACCGGCCGCCCATGCTTCCATTCGCCGGGAACTTGAGCGGGAAGCCCGGGAAAAGGGTCTTCCGGCGCTCTATAAACGCCTTCTCAAGCTGGACCCCAAGCGGGCCAAGGCGATCGGTCCTCATAATGGGCGGCGTTTGATACGAGCGCTTGAAATCTACCTCGTCTCAGGTAAGAAACCTTCCAAGCCGCCGTCCCAAATGCCGGGACTCGCGGAGCTGGGCTACGATCCCGTGGTGATCGGGATCCATCGGGATCGGGAGGCGCTTTACCGGAAAATCAACGCCCGGGTGAACGCGATGTTCCGCAAAGGGCTCGCGCGTGAAGTGAAGCGGCTTGCCCGGAAGAAACTTTCCAAGACCGCGCTGCAGGGGGTGGGCTATAAGGAAGTCATTGCGTGGCTATCTCCCTCGCCCCGGCCTCTCCCCCTAAAAGCGGGAGAAGAGAAAGATGAGAGGGTGAGCCGTTTGGAAAAACTTTCGGATATTCAAGCTCGCATCAAGCAAACGACGAGACATTTTGCCAAGCGTCAATGGACCTGGTTCAAGCGCGAGCGGGGCATCCGCTGGGTTTGGTGGCCGGAACGGGCCTCAGTTGCGCGGATGCGGGATTTTATTATTCAGGGTCTTTCATAAGGTTCGTGGACCATGGACCACGGATTCTGGACAAAAAAATGCGCGATAAAGTCTGCCTTGTCATTCTCAAAAGCTACGGAAAAAACTCCCCGGATCCACGGCATGTGCTTGAGGAAATGACGGAGCTCACGGAGTCCGCGCAGGGGACTGTGGTCGCGAGTCTCACGGCGAATGGCGCGCATCCCAGCCCCAGTCACTTCATTCGGAAGGGGAAGGTCGAAGCATTGCGCGAAGCAATCGCAAAAACCGGAGCTCATGTCCTGATCTTCAGCGTGGATCTGACGCCGGTTCAGGCGCGGAATCTTGAGACGGATTGCGGCGCGCGCGTCGTGGACCGTACGGGCCTGATTCTTGATATCTTCGCGAGGCGCGCGGTCTCAAGCGATGGAAAGCTCCAGGTCGAGCTCGCGCAGATGCAGTACCTTCTTCCGCGGCTTGTGGGGCAGGGCGTCATCCTGTCGCGGTTGGGCGGGGGCATCGGAACGCGCGGGCCGGGAGAGCAGAAACTGGAGGTGGACCGCCGCAAGATCCGCAAGAGGATCGACTATGTTCAGAGGCAGCTTGAAAAACTTAGAACGCATCGCGCGCAAATGCGTCAGGGACGCCGGCAGAAAGGCCTCAAGCAGGTTGCGATCGTGGGCTACACGAATGCCGGAAAATCCACGCTTCTTAACGCGCTGACCGGCGCCGATGCGTATGTCGAAAACCGACTCTTCGCGACGCTTGATCCCAAAACACGCATCTATGAAGATAGTCCCAAGTCCCATCATCCCGCCCAGGCGGGATGGGGACATCCTTGTCAGCCCTCTGGAAATGAAATGAAAGACAAGGACGGTAACGGCCCGGCCGTTCTTTTTACGGATACCGTCGGATTCATCCGCGATCTGCCGCACGGGCTTGTGAAGGCGTTCCACGCGACGCTGGAGGAAGTGCTTGACGCGGATCTGATCCTGATCGTGATAGACGCGGCAAGTGAACACGCGGCGGATCACAAACGGGTGGTGGATGAGGTCCTGAAAGAGCTTGGAGCGGAGGCCAAGGCGAAGATCCTCGCGCTTAACAAAACAGATCTTTTGGGAGAAGCGGAAAAAGCCAGGATCCAGGATATTTTTCCTGAGGCCATCCTTATTTCCGCGGCACGGAAGCAAGGATTTCAGGAATTGATCGCAAGGATCCGCCGGGACCTGCCCCGCCCTCTTTAAAAATAAAGGGTTGGCCGGACGGGCCCCGATAACCTTTGAGGATTCATCAGATCAGGGCCTGTAGAGAGGGTTCGGTGCAGGACCGGATGACATTGCGTCCTTGTAACTCAATGTCTTTATGGTACAATTTTGCGTTTTTCCCCAGCGACCATCCGTAAAAAATTCATCAACGACCCAAAGGGAACCATGGAAACTCTTATGACGGATTTGCCAAGCGCCGAACTTTACAAGGCGGGGCAGGGGCCGTGGCTTGATAGCATCAGCCGCAGGCTCTTAAGGTCCGGAATTCTTAAAGCCTACGTTGAGGAAAGCGGTTTACTCGGGGTGACTTCGAATCCTTCTATTTTTCAGCAGGCGATCAGCCAGGGCGAAGGATACGAGCAGGATATCCGGAAGCTGTTGAAGCGCGGGGCGAGCACGATGGAGATCTATGACGCCTTGACCCTTGCCGATATCCGTGAGACCTGCGATCTTTTCCTGCCGGTGTTCCGGAGGACCCGCGGCGAGCACGGCTTTGTCAGCCTGGAAGTGCTTCCGAACCTTGCGTTCAACGAAGAGGCAACGGTCGAGGAGGCGAGGCGGCTTTTCCGGCTCGTGAATCGTTCGAATGTCATGATCAAGGTTCCCGCCACCCCGCAGGGCATCCCGGCGGTCGCGCGGTTGATCGGCGAAGGCATGAACATCAATGTGACCCTCATCTTTTCTCAACGGAATTATCGCGACGCGGCCCGCGCGTATCTGGAAGGTCTCGAAGCTTTTGCGAAAAAAGGCGGGAACTTGGCGCGCGTCCATTCCGTGGCGAGCGTTTTTGTCAGCCGCATTGATACCGCGATTGATAAACAGCTCGATGCCCGGCTCGCGACCGAGGAGGATCCCGCCAAGCGGGCGCTTCTGAGGGATCTTAAGGGCCGCGCCGCGATCGCGAATTCCAAAATGATCTACCGCTCCTTCAAAGAACTTTTTCATTCCGCGCGTTTTCAAACCCTCAAGAACCGGGGGGCCTATGTTCAGAAGGCGCTTTGGGCCAGCACCGGCACGAAAAATCCCTCGTATTCGGATCTTCTCTATGTGGAGCCCCTCGTCGGGAAGGACACCGTGAATACGTTGCCGCAGAATACCTGGGAAGCGCTCTTGGCGCGCGGTCAGATCCGCCCGGATTCCGTGGAGGAAAATATCCCGGATGCCGAAGCAACCATCACGGGATTGAAGAG
>JAHFHJ010000048.1:0-7475 GCA_023246985.1 Candidatus Omnitrophota bacterium
GCTCCGGGAGAGATTCTTACCCAAATGCCGGCCGCGATGGAGCAGAGCCCGGATTATCTGACGGGATTTTTTATGACCGCCGGGCGCGGGATTGGGTACGGGCTTTTACGCCTCGGATCCGGGATCTATGACGTGGCGACTTTTCCGTTCCCCGGAAAGACGAACTATAAGCCCATCATGCAGCCCGAAACCATTGCCGACAAAGTCCTCGATTACGCTTCGAATTAAAGGGATCCAAGGCCCGATTTTCAAGGCCTTCGCCCGCGTTGGATCATCCCATTCCTTTTAACAAGCGAGGTGCTCCATGAAGACCTACACCGAATATCTCTCGTTCGAGACGAAAAAGAGGCGCGATTATATCAATATCACGCCGCAGGTCGAGGCGGCGGTCACGAAAAGCGGCGTCCAGGAAGGTCTCTGTCTCGTCAATCCCATGCATATCACCGCAAGCGTTTACATTAATGACGACGAAGACGGGCTCATTCAGGATTTCGACGATTTTCTCGAAAAGATCGCGCCCTACGACCTCAAGGGCTATCGCCATCACCGGACCGGGGAAGACAACGGGGATTCCCATCTCAAGAGACAGATTTTCGGCCGCGAGATTGTGGTCGCGATCACGAAGGGACGGCTCGACTTTGGCACCTGGGAACGGATCTTTTACGCGGAGTTCGACGGCCGCCGGCGCAAACGCGTGATCATCAAAATCCTCGGGGAATGATCGAAGTAAAATTCCAAGCCCCAAGAAACGATAACCCAACAAAATCCAGATTCTCAATAACAAAAACCCAATGGATTTTAAAATCCCAACAAAGACTCGACGATTTCTATAAACCAAACTCACCTTGTTATGCGACGCCCCGTTCTTTCCGGGGGTCCGTTTGGAGATTGGATTTTGGAAATGGTTTGTATCCTGGCGGCGTTGGGTGCTTTTCAACCCGCGGCAATCTCTTTTCAAGATTGAAGGTTAAACATGTCCCACACTTATCGCGATAAACCGTCGAAGCGCCGGAAGAAAGTCCGCGCACCGCTTCCTCCCAGGATCGAAAAGAAAGAGGCGCGCAGGATCTGGGTGGGCGACGAAGCGATCATCGAAAAACATTTTCTGCGCCTAACGCGCCTGCTTCGCGATGAAGAACGTGAAGAACACGATCGTTTCAAAACGGATTTCCTTGACCGCAAGCCCGAAGAGCGGGAAAAAAGAGGCAAGGCCCTTTTCCGCCTCGATCTCCTGGAGACCCACTACAATCCCTCCGGACAAAAGCTCCTTACTTTCGCGCTCGCGAGCGGCCGCCCTCTGCCGCGTTATTCCTTAAATCCCGGGGACGTGGTCATCCTTTCCGGTTTTCAAACGCCTCCGGCAGAATGTCCGTCCGGCGCGGTCTATGAAAAAGATCGTTTCCGCATCACCGTCGCGTTGAGCGGCAGGGTCCCCGGCTGGATCGAAAGCGAGAAAAGTTATCAGCTCAGTCAAGCCGAGAATCGCACGACTTATCAGCGTATGTATGAAGCCCTGCAGAGCGTGCGCACCGCGGAGCATTCGAGGATCGCGGTGCTGCGGGATATCAGTCTTGCCCTCAAAAAGCCCCGAGGGGGGGATCCCGTCCCGGCCGGGAAATTCGAAAGCTTTGATCCCTCCCTGAATGCGGAACAGAAAAAAGCGGTAGCCATGGCTTTTGAAGTCGAAGAGATTCTTCTCATCCACGGGCCTCCGGGGACGGGGAAGACACGCGTGTTGACCGAGATCATCCGGCTGGCGGCGGAGGCAAGGCAAACGGTGCTCGTTTCCGCGCCGAGCAATGCCGCGTGCGATCATTTGGTGGAATGCCTTGTGAAAAAGAAAGTTCCCGTGACGCGTCTGGGCCATCCGGCGCGTATTACCGAGCGGGTCCGTGAACATACTCTGAGCTACAAACTAGCCGAGCACCCTTATGCGAAAATGATCAATGCCCATGAGTTCCGGCTCGAGCAATGCGCCCGCCAAAAAGAACGGCGGCAGGACCGGCGCCTGATGAGTTGGGAAGAACGCAACGCCATGCGCGACGAGGTGAACCGGCTTCGTGATGATATCCGGGATCTGCGCGCACAGATCATGAAGCAGGTCTGGAATGCGGCGGATGTCATTGTGGCCACGCATACGGTTTGCAGCGACCCGCTCATCCGCGCGAAAGCATTTGACTGGGTGATTCTGGATGAAGCGACGCAGGGGGTGGAGCCCGCGACTTGGATCCCGGTCCTTCACGGCGGTAAAGTTGTTTTGGCCGGAGATCATTGCCAGCTTCCGCCGACGGTTTTCCGGTCACGGCCGGGCGAGCGGGGCTTAGGTTTCACGCTTTTTGAACGACTTTACGAAATTTTGGGCGCGAAGTTCAAGGTGCGTCTGGAACGACAGTACCGGATGCATGAACACATTATGGATTTCTCATCCCGCGAGTTTTATGACGGCGCGCTTACGGCCGACCCGTCGGTTGCGGAGCATGAATTGAAGGATCTTCCCCATGTGAAAACGGCCAAGCTCGACGGAACGCCGGCTGTTTTCCTGGATACGGCGGGATTGGGCTATGAGGAAGAGATCGAAGCAGGAACCGAAAGCCGCCTGAACCCTCAGGAAGCCAAGCTGGTTGTTAAAGAGCTGAACCGGCTTCTCGAAGCCGGCGTGTTGCCCCAAGAAATCGCGATCATTAGCCCTTACAGCGCGCAGGTGAAACTTTTGACGGGCATGATCCTGGGCGACCAAGGCGATCCGAAAGCTTTGACCGTGCTTGAGATCGATAGCGTTGACGCGTTCCAGGGCCGGGAAAAAGAGGCCGTGATCGTCTCGCTCGTGCGGTCCAACCGGGAAGGCCAGCTGGGATTTCTCACGGATACGCGGCGTATGAATGTCGCCATGACGCGCGCCAAGCGCAAACTCATCATGATTGGCGACAGCGCGACCCTCTCGAATCATTCTTTTTATGAAGATCTACTTCGCTACGTCGAATCCGTGAACGGTTATCGCAGCGCTTGGGAAGACACCCCATAGGAGATGGTGGGGACTGGCTCCCCGCTTAAAACCACAAGGAGGTTCCATGATGCAATGTCCCATTTACAGTGGCTGTATGTCGCCGAAATTCGTTTTTCTGGCCGTCAGTGTGGCGGGTTTCGGACTCGGCGTCCTTTCAGCTTTTTGGCCGGGACGTTCGATAGGTCTCTATCAATGGATCATGGCGCGGTTTAACTGGAAAGTTGAACCGATCGATCTGTCCCGCGAAGTCCGGAACACCCGAATCCTTGGGGCGGGGCTTATCCTGATTACGATTTTGCTTTGCGCGGTTGTATTTTCAAAATTTTAAACGAGCGCCGCCCTATTTCAGATTCGGTTTGGCATAGGGCGGCGCTCTTGCGAAAGGACGTCTGTGCTGAACGCTTTGCTTTCTCTTTTTTTCTGGATCGCGTGCGTGTCTCTGCTGGCGCTTCTTCATCTCGTCATGCTTCTGCTGCTCGTTTTCACCTTTCCTTTTGATCAACAGCGAAAACTGCTGCACCGGCAATGTTTCTGGTGGTCGAGCGCCATTATCAGTCTGAATCCCTACTGGAAATTGCGCATCCGCGGGCTCGAAAATGCGGATCCCAAACGTACTTATATCATCGTGTCGAATCACCAAAGTTTGGCGGATATTGTGGTTCTCTATCAGATCCGCCTGCAATTCAAGTGGGTGGCGAAAGAAAGTCTCTTTAACATCCCATTCCTCGGCGGGTGTCTGGGGCTTTGCAAACACATCCGTCTTAAACGCAAGGACCATGGAAGCATCCGGGATGTTTATCGGGAGGCGATCGGCTATCTGCGATCGGGAATGTCGGTTCTTTTTTTCCCGGAGGGAACGCGCAGCGAGACGGACGAAATGAATCCTTTTCAGAGCGGGGCTTTTAAACTGGCGATTTCTGAAAAAGTTCCGGTCCTGCCCATTGCCGTGAGCGGAACCCGTGACGCCATTCCCAAAGGGGGATGGGTCATGAGGTCCAAGGTCTTTTGCGACTTGACCGTTTTGAAACCTCTTGAGACGGCCCATCTCCGGCACAGCGACTTTCCGCAGCTGAGCGAAACCGTCCGATCCAGCATTGCCGAAAAATTGACCGGATCTCCCGCCCGAAAATATTTTTAAGAAATAAAGTTTGACAAAAAAGATCCCGCCGCTATAATCTGCTCTTATTAAGATTCAATCTTGATAAGCCCCGTTCGAGACAGGAAGCGCCTCGGGCGCTTCCTGTCTCGAACGGGATAAGGAAATCCGTGAAACGGCCCAAAAAAGATTTCTCAGAATTTGTAAGAACTAAGGGCCTTCGGCTGACCGAAGAGCGCCTGAAGCTTTTTGAGGGCGTTCGACGCCAGCGCGGTCACTTCAATGTCGATGATCTTGTGCGCCGCTTGAGTCAGCAGGGTTTGAAGGTCTCGCGCGATACGGTTTACCGAAACATCCCCATCCTGCTGGAAGCGGGGATCATCGAGCAAAGCTTCAAAACGAGCCGCGATACTTTTTATGAATCGGCGCAGTACCGAAAGCATCATGATCATCTCTTTTGCCGGGCCTGCGGCAAGGTTGTGGAGTTCAACGATCCGATCATTGAAAAGCTCCAGAAAAAGATTGCCGAGCGTTTCGCGTTCAAGGTCGAATTCCACTGCCATCAACTGATGGGGCTTTGCAAAAAATGCCGGAAATGAATCCTGTGGCCCCCAAGTCTGCGTTTTGTTTTTTTTCGATTTCTGGTTATTTTTTCAGTCAAAATCAAGCGCTGTCATGATGATCCGGGAATTTTTTTAATGAAAATCACGACACTCGATCAACTCAAGGCCGGAGAAAAAGGCACGATTCTGGGCTATGAGGGCGAAGAGGATCTGCATTATCGCCTCAAGGAACTGGGGCTGATCCGCGGCACGGAGATCTTCGTGAAGCGTTTCGCGCCGCTTGGCGATCCAATGGAGATTATTCTGCGGGGATACAGTCTTTCATTGCGCAGGCAGGATGCTTCGAAAATCCTGGTGAGGAAAGAGAAAGGAATTCTATGACCCGTGTCGTCGAAAAGAAAGCTAAAGAGATCGCGCTTGTGGGAAATCCCAACACGGGGAAGACCACGATCTTTAACGCGCTGACGGGCTTGAGGCACAGCACGGCGAATTACCCGGGTGTGACGGTCGAGAAGAGGACCGGATGGATGAAGCTTCCTGGCGGCGAAGAGATTTCGGTGCTGGATCTTCCAGGAGCTTACAGTCTTTTACCGCGTTCCCCGGACGAAGAGATCGTTCACGATGTTCTTTTGGGGATCCGGGAAGATACGCCGTCGCCGGATCTTATATTAGTGATCTTGGATGCCGGCAATCTCGAGAGGAATCTTTATTTGGCGACGCAGGTCCTGGAGACGGGGATTCCCTCTATCCTGGTTCTGAATATGTGGGACATGGCGAAGGACAACGGATTTAAGATCGACCTGGACCGGCTCCAAACACTATTCGGCGTGCCCGGTGCGACAACGGTCGGGAACAGGCGCGAAGGGATCGAACTTTTAAAAAAACTTATCGAGCAAACGCTGAACACACCTCCCGCTCGCGCTTCTTACCGGGCCATCGAAACAATGCTCCCTGAGGAAGTCCGCCGACAGCTCGCCCCGGTGGTCTCTTTGATCGAGCGCCGCTTTGGCGATCGGCCTTACGCGGTGCTGGGCGAAGCCATGCGTCTTTTAACGGACAGCGGGTTTCGCAATCCCTTGTTCGAAGATTTCAGGCTGGGGGCATTGCTGCGTCATGAGATCGTTACCCTCCGGACGGCGCTTGAACGCCAAGAGATTGATTGGACTTCGCTTGAAGTCGAAAAGCGTTACGCGATCATCGAATCGTTGTGCGGCGAGATACTCCAAAAAAACGAGATTCAAGGGATCTCGGTTTCCGAAAAACTGGACCGGATCATGACCCACCGTGTTTGGGGGTTTGTGATTTTTGTAGGCGTCATGGGATTCATTTTCCAGTCAATCTTCACGTGGGCGGCGATCCCCACAAACCTGATCTCCGCAGGCATCGAACGGTTGAGCGCGTTTGCCCAAGGGGTCCTGCCCGACGGAGCGCTCAAAAGCCTTGTGGCGGACGGAGTGATCGCGGGGGTGGGGAACGTGGTGGTGTTCTTGCCGCAAATCATGCTCCTTTTCTTTTTCATCGCGCTTTTTGAGGATACGGGTTATATGGCGCGGGCGGTCTTCGTTCTGGACCGGCTCATGAAAAAAGTCGGCTTGAACGGTAAAGCTTTTTTGCCGCTTCTCTCCGGCTTTGCGTGCGCGATTCCCGGTATCATGGCGACACGCACGATCGAGGACCGGAACGACCGCTTGGCCACGATCCTCATCACGCCGCTTATGGCCTGCAGCGCGCGACTTCCGGTTTATACTCTGATGATCGCGGCATTTATCCCGTCCCTGCCGTTCCTTCGGGTCTTCAACCTTCAAGGCATTACGCTCCTGGTCATGTACCTTGCGGGCCTCGCGGCCGGCTTGGCGATGGCGGCTCTTTTTCGGAAAACATTTCTCAAAGGCAATCGAATGCCTTTTGTTTTTGAACTTCCGCCCTACCGCTTCCCCCACATCAAAACGGTTCTTTCGACTATGTGGGACCGGGCCAAGGAATTCCTCCGTCGCGCCGGCACCATCATTTTTTTCTTGTCGATCCTCTTATGGTTCTTGGTGAGTTATCCCAAGGATCCGGCCGCGGAAATAAAGTTTACTAATATGCGCGCCGAAGCCACGAGCACCGTGAGCAGAGGGACGCTTGGCAAGCGGCTTTCTGTCATCGAGCAGGATGCAGCCAAGCAGAGGATCTTGTCGAGTTTTGCCGGTCGTCTCGGGAGATTCATCGAGCCGGCCATCAAGCCCCTGGGGTTCAATTGGGAAATCGGGATCGGGTTGGTGGCTTCGTTTGCGGCGCGGGAGGTCATCGTAAGCACCCTGGCGATTGTGCACCAGGTCCAAAGTGAGGGCGGGGATTCGATGACCGGTCTTATTCAGGCGTTGCAGGCGGAACGGTCGCCGGAGACGGGAAAGCCGGTCTATACGCCTCTTGTGGCGGTTTCGCTCATGATTTTTTACGTGCTGGCCATGCAATGCCTTTCCACGATCGCGGTGGTGCAGAAAGAAACCGGGACCTGGCATTGGCCGCTTTTTATGATGGTGTACATGACAACGCTCGCGTGGGTCGGGTCTTTTCTCGTGTTTCAGGGAGGACGACTTTTGGGGTTTGAATGACCCCTCACCCTATCCTTTCCGAGCGTATCGGCTCGTAAGGCCGGAAGTTTCTCCCGCAAAGAGAGGGAATCAGGTTTTGTTCCTCTCCTTGGGGAGAGGTTCGGTGAGGGGAATGGAGGTTACATGAACATGGACACAAACGAGATCATCGCGCTTTCGATCGTGGCGCTTGCGGCTTTTCTGGCGACCCGGCATTTTCTTCGCAAGAAAGGCAG
>JAHFHJ010000048.1:7575-9623 GCA_023246985.1 Candidatus Omnitrophota bacterium
GATGGCTCCCGATGCTTTTGCCCATGAACGGCATTATGTCTGGAATCAGGAATACCAGACCTTGCCGCAGGGTGCGTTTGAGTTAGAAAGCGCCACGACGAGCGCAGTACCTGACCTCCAGAGATCCAATGCCAACCAATTTGAATATAAACAAGAAGTGGAATACGGTTTAACGGATCGTATTACGCTGGCTCATTATGAAAGTTGGGAAACTGTGAATCGGTCCGGTGTCGATGACGATGGGGTTTCGCATAAAGACACTACAAAATATTCGGGATTTAAGTTTGAAGGAAAATACAGAATCGGGGAGGTGGGCAAGTACTGGGTGGATCCGCTCTTGTATTTTGAGATTTCCAGGGATCCGAGGAAAAAAGGGATCCCGTTAACTTTAGAAGGAAAAGGAGTCCTTTCCAAGGATATCGGAAAGCTGAATGTTGCTTATAACCAAATCATCGAATCAGAGATGGGGAGCAAAGGCCTCACGGAGCAGGCGTTCACTTTCGGATTCAGCTATGAGATCGCTGATAGTTTTCGAGCCGGATGTGAAACCAAGGGGCAGTATTGGAATCCTGAAAGCCACCGTAATGAGCTGGCGATAGGCCCGACGCTGAGTTATGTCCACCGCTACTTTTGGGTAACTGCGGGATCTCTTTTTGGCGTGAACCGCGCCGCTGACGATTGGCAAACACGGTTGATTATCGGCATTCCGATAGGATAATGCGATGAGAAAACGGATGCTTGGAGCCCTTTTCGTATGCCTGGGGGCGAGCTTTATTTTGGGGAACACTTTCGGTTCAGTATCAGGGGCGGTTGAACCGAAACAGAAAATGTGTCCGGTGATGTTGGGCCGGCCCGTCAAAGAAAAATTCTTTGTCGATTACAACGGCAAACGGATTTATCTTTGCTGCGCTCCTTGCGTGAAGGCATTCAAAAAAAATCCCGAGAAATATTTAAAGAATTTAAAAGACTCATGAGCGAATTTTTAAGTCGAGCCGAACAAAACCCCTCTTCGCGAAACGATCTCTATTATTCCTTTCGCGGATTGTATGATGACAAGGGCTGAAAAGGCCCAGGCAACCTGAGGATAAAGAACCTTACCACTCACCTGACAATAAGAGAGAGGGATATATGTTCATTGATTATGTAACGCTGATGCTGGTGAATATGGCCGCCGGATTTTTTGTATTGGCGGGGTTTCTGACGCGCAAGGAAGGGGAGCCGACGCAACCCTGGGCGCCTGTGTTCGCGCTGGTGGGTTTGGTCGCCCTGATTACGGGTTTCAGGATGACGTTTACCTGGCCGCTTCCGGGAAGTTACAATGTGGCGTTCGGCGAACTTTCGGCGCTCTTCGGCGGTTTGATGTTCGCGACGGCGGGGTCTTTGGCGAAGGGTCTGGATCTGAAGCCCGTTGCGCTTTACGGTTTTTTCGCGGGGCTTGTAGCCATCGTGGTCGGCGCGCAATTCCTGCGGCTTGGGCTTTCCAAAACGCCGCTTTTAACCGGGATCGGGTTTCTGCTGGCCGGGATCGCGGGTCTCGGAGCCTATCCGACCGTGCGATGCGACTGCCGGAAGTTTCGCCTGGCGGGAGCGGTCGTGCTCGTCTTCTCCGGACTGATCTGGGCCTTTATCGGGTACAATGCCTACTGGCTTCACATCGCGAATTTCATGAAGCGGTAAGAAAACGTTGTCGCAGGGGATCCCACGGAGCGGCCCTTGTCTCATTTTCTTACAATACTTGCTCCCTTGAGCAAGCACGGCAAGACCGGCTCATAGGGTCAGGCGTGCACCCCATTCCAGACCGGGTCTGGAATGGGTATCTGGATTTCGGGATTCTTGAGATACAGGACTCAACTCTCATCCCTCATTCTCACAATGCGCCCTGTTTCGAGTAAACGATTGGGTTAAGACAAGGGTGTGTTAGTCCGCAATAAATTTTTCGATAAAAACAAGCGCGGCTACGTAAGCAATAAACACAAAAGGGGACAAGCTGAATTACCGGGTAATTCAGCCCGTCCCCTTTCGCAGTCCGGCTATCCTTGTTTGAAACT
>JAHFHJ010000155.1 GCA_023246985.1 Candidatus Omnitrophota bacterium
ATTCTTCGCTTTTCGCATCCTGGAGGAACCAGACGCGGGCCGTTTGGGCATTGGCCATGGTTTCCTGCGTCGTGAAGGTTTTGGAAGCAATGATAAACAGCGTTGTCTTCGGATTAAGACTCGTGAGAACGTCCGCAATGTGAGCGCCGTCCACGTTGGAGATAAAATGAACGCGCGGTCCTTTGGCATATGTTTTCAACGCCTGGGCGACCATCGCCGGCCCGAGATCCGAACCACCGATCCCGATATTGACGATATCGGTGATCTTCTCTCCCGTATACCCCTTCCACTCTCCGGAAATGATTTGCTCCGAAAACTGTTTCATTTGGTTCAGCACGCGGATCACGCCGGGCATCACGTCCTTCAATTTGCCTTTGTCTTCGACCCTAATCGGGCCGACCGCCCCAAGACCTCCTTTCGGATTGGGCTGGACATTTCTCAAGGCGACATGCAATACCGCGCGGTCTTCGGTTTCATTGATCTTTTGACCGCTGAACATCGCCATCATGGCTTCCCGTAAACGGGTCTCTTCCGCCAATTCAAGAAGCGCATCCATGACTTTCTTGTCAACCCGGTTCTTTGAAAGATCCACGAGCATGTTTTCGCCAAAGTAAAGCGAATAGCGTTTAAAACGGTCGGGATCCTGACGGAAAAGATCGTTCATGGTAATCCGACCTTCTTTATAATTAAAGGCAAGCGCCTGCAAAACCTTCCATGCCTGAGTTGTGTCGGGCTTAACCCTCGGCAGAACGCCTTCTTGAGATCGCGCTTCGGAGCGGGAAAAGCCGAATAATTGATCGATCCGGCTAAAAAATGTATTGATATCCTTGGCCGACGAGACTTCCCATTCCCTGCCCAGTGAAGCCACTAATGCCTTGGGGTCAAAAAGTCTTTCGTTTTCTCTTCGAATGGCTTCTGGTAACTTACCCTTGATTCTCTCCGACAAATACAACTGTAAAAGTGACCGGGCAAATTCAAAGATTTCTGATTTCCCTTTGTTCAGTAATTGCTTGTAAATCACCTCGATTGCCGCGCCCAAAGAATCTTCTTCTAAAGTCCGCTGAAGCTGATCGCCATCCAGAAATTCAAAGGAATAATTTGCAATGACCGTTTTTTTCAAAACTTCTTCCCGTGTTTTCGTAGACGCCGTACGAATCGGAGATTCATACGCCACTAACACCACTCTTGACGCAGAGTTCAGCATTTCATTCAGTTGACGCCAAAACTCCTCATGAGCCGCAGAAAACACTTCCTGTCCTTTGGCTCTTAAAGCGTGTGCGCCGAATTGAATGACGCAATTCGCATCTGCCTCGCTTGGCTTAGAGAGAATTTCCTGCACCCTTTTTTTCAGATTCTCGAATGTATCTGTAACGATTGTCGCCCTCGCCTCGGAGCGGGCAAGGAACCGGTCGAGAACCGTTTTCATGACCGAAGTTCCGATCTTCTCCAGGACCGGGACTTGATCCGCCGGCGATTCGAAGTAAAAACGCACGCTCCCGTCCGTCCCGGACTTGCGGAGCATCACGCGCACAAAAGGATCCATATGGAACTGCACGCCGCCCCGCGCCCTCACGTCAAAGCCTTTCAGCGTCACATCCAGCCCCTGGGCTTTGAATTCCCCGGCCAGCGCTTCCCCGAATTCCCTGCGAAGCGGCTCATCTTTCGACAACCGCGCAAGCAATTCGTAATATTTCTCTGAACCTTCGTCTTGACGGATCCCCGTGCGTGATGTTTCGATCCTGGGCGCGCCCGTCTTGGTTGTAATAAAATCCCACATCTCGTTTTCAAGTTCACGCCATGTCTTGCCCGTATCCGCCATCATCAGCAGCATCAGCGACATCAACGCCGCAGGATGATCAAAAAATACCCGCCCTTTGTAACGGAACACAATATGCCCGCTTTCCTCCAAGCCGATCTGAAGATCGCTGAGGAACGGCACGAAATTCTTTGAACCCACATCCGTCACTTTCGTCACTTTCGGCTCAACGCCAAGAGCCTTGTTCAGCAGGTCCATGGCCGAAGTCGTCGGCACGGTCCGCGCGTCCACATAATGGGGGTTCTGATCTTTCAGGTAATTCCATAAGTAATATTTCAGGAGCGGTCCGATCTGGTTCGGGCTGATCTCTCCAAGGAACTCCGTCACGAGCCTGTCTGCATCCCCGTCAATCAGAAAGGCGATCGTATTTTTGGGATCTTCGGCCATGTACGTTTCATAATCCTTTCCGCGGAACCACTTGCGCGTCGGGTCGGGAGCGAACCGCACCGGTTTTCCATGGGGGGGACCCTGCACATAGCCCATGACTTTATTTTCCATCGAAGGATCGTTCATGAAAATGGCGTTAAAGACGCGCGAGTTGGCGTCCGTGAATCCCATCGCTTCAAGAATCTTCGGGACCAGTTTTGACATGCCGCCATGCATCGTATTCAAAGCAATCCGTTTTGTCGGAAATTTCTCGCGGAAAAGACGGCCGAGTTCCGCGAAATTAAAAATCCCGTTCAACCGCTCAAACTCGACGCTGGCCGGATCTTCCGCGACCTCGATCTTTCCTTGCCTCACCGCTTCATTAAAATCAAGACGCGGGACTTCCGTGATCTGCGCAATCGGCCGCTTCGCGTCGCCGTTAATGTGCTGGGAGATCCATTCCGCGAAAATATCCGTGATCGGCGCGTTCCCTTTGAAAACCTTCAGCCCGAATTGGAGCGCGCCTTCCTTCGGATCCACCACTTCATTATGACTTGCCGTTCCCATCAATACCGCGAAATTGCGGTGCTCCGCCGGATAATCCTTGCTTGTCGTCGCGATCATGTGACCGGAACCCACCGGCTCATTATAAAAACGGACCCTAAATCCCATAGCGGCCAGCACTTCGGCCATTGCGCGGGCGTAGACCATCTTCTTGGCCGGCTCCTCTGAAAAACCCTTTTCTCCCTGCGGCCGGGGATCTGCTCCGACGCCGATCACGGGCAGCGATTCGCCGGGATGCCTCGTTTCCCATTCCGTTTTCAACTCCAGCGCCGTAGCCGCCGTCATCCGCCTGAGTTCGTCCACATTGAATCCTGTGCCGCGAATACCGTTCGTGCCGAAAGCTCGCGCCACTTTTAAAACCTCGGCAGCAATCGATACCCAAACGCTCCCTGGCGCCAACTGCCCTTCCAAAATCTCCCGAATGGCGCCTGCTCTTAACAGTTCCGCGAAAACGTTTTGGAGATTTTCTGCCGTGACGGGCATCGCGATAGGGACCGTTTTTTTTCCGTCTGAAAGTATTATTGTGCCGCGCTCGTAGAGGGCCTGAATGCCGAGATTATCTTCCGCGCTCTTGAATCGTAGAGCCGGCTTCAGCTTGCTGAAAACCTCTTTGACCGAATCC
>JAHFHJ010000156.1 GCA_023246985.1 Candidatus Omnitrophota bacterium
ACATCTTCTCAAGATCGCGAATCACCCCGAGAAGAAATTTTTCCCAGTCCTTATTGCCGGCACCACAGGGAAGGGGTCGACCGGATTTTTTCTTGAGTCCATCCTGAACGCCAACGGCATTCGCGCCGGATACTATCATTCGCCGCATGTCGAGGAACCGCGTGAACGGATACGCCTTCAAGGGGCTAGGGTCTCGCGGAAGCTCTGGGCCGAGGGGCTTTCGGAGATCCGGAGACTTCTCCGGGCTAAACCGCTCCCCGAAAAATCCGGTGTGTTGACCTATTTTGAAATCCTGACTTTTCTTGCCCTATGGATTTTTGCGAGAGGAAACGTCCAAGTCGGGATTTTTGAGATCGGGCTTGGCGGCCGGCTTGACGCGACTAATATATTAAAAGCGATGCTCGTGATCTTGACCCCCATTCATTTTGATCACGAAGCGTTCCTGGGAAGTACTCTCGCAAAAATAGCGGCTGAGAAAGCGGCGATCATTAAACCGTACGGACATACGGTAATCGGCGCGCAATTCCCGGAAGCCTTACGGGTGATCCGCCGCGCCGTGAAGGCGAACCAAGGAACCTTGTGGACGGCGAAGCCGGTTCTCGGTATCCCTCTGGGGCTTGCCGGCGATTTTCAAAAGAAAAATGCCGGCGTTGCCTTAAAAGCCGCGGAAGTTCTGCGTGAGCAGTTCCATTTCAAGATCACGACGGAATGCTCCCGAGAGGGATTGCGATCCCAGGGATGGAAAGGGCGGATGGAAACTTTTTATCGGTCCGGCCGGCGATTCATCCTGGACGGCGCGCACAATCCGATCTCAATGAGAGAACTTGTTAAGTCGTTGAGGCATGACCCCGCGCAGACCCGGTCTCCGTTGAGGAGACCGGGTCTCTCCGCAGGCGGGTGGCTTGTTTTTGGCGTGATGAACGATAAAAACAGCCGGGAGATGCTCAGGATTCTGAGCGGGTTTTTTCAAAAAGTAATCTTGACCGGCATCGCCGGAAACCGCGCGAAAACCCCGGGAATGCTCGTGGGCGAAGCCAAAGGCCTTTTCAAATGTATTCTCACAGCCCGGAATACCGTGGAAGCTTTTGCTCTCATAAAGAACGCGTCGGATCCCGGCAGCACGATTGTTGTGACCGGGTCGTTTTATTTAGTGGGAGAAGCACGAAAACTTTTAAAACCTTCGGGCCAAGGGGAACGATGAACGCAGAACGAATAACGAAAGATTTGGAAACGGAAAATGGGGAACGATGCGTTGATCGTTGTTCAAGAAAGCGTTTCCCGCGCCGAAAGACATTTCGTTTAACGTTCCCCGTTCCCTGTTTTCCGGTATTTTTCTATGACTAAAATCGAAATGGATGACATGATCGCGGCGATCGCAACGCCTTTCGGAGAAGGCGGCATTGCCGTGATCCGCGTGAGCGGGCCTGGCGTTTTGAAGACGGTCGAGCCGTTCTTTGTCTCTCACGAAGAGTCCAAGCTAAGCGACGCAGCCGCGAATACGATCCATTGGGGAAAATTCATAGAGACTTCGGGACTTCCCATAGATCAGGTGCTTGTCAGTATCTTCCGCGCTCCGCGTTCTTATACTGGGCAGGATGTGGTTGAGATCAGCTGCCACGGGGGACTCGCGGTTACAAAAAAGATCTTGGGGCTTTTGCTTGGAAGCGGGATCCGTCACGCCGAGCCGGGAGAATTTACGCGCCGCGCTTTTCTTGCCGGCAAACTGGATCTTACGCAGGCTGAGGCCGTGCTGGATCTGATCCATGCCAAAAGCGACCGTTCGCTTGAGATTGCCATTCGCCAACTCTCCGGTTCCCTTTCAAAAACGCTCCAAGAGGTGAAAGATGAACTCCTGCGGCTTTTGGCGCACATGGAAGCTTCTCTCGATTTTCCGGAAGAAGATCTCGAGGTCGATGTCAAAACAGGCATGCAGAGGCAGTTCGGCAGCGTGCGGGCAAAGATTCACTCCCTCCTTTCGGGATTTGAGCGTAATCAACTCATCCGCGAAGGCATTCTCGTGACCCTCGTGGGAAAACCAAATGTCGGGAAGTCCTCGCTCTTTAATGCTCTTCTCGAACGCGACCGCGCGCTTGTCTCCGATCTGCCGCATACCACGCGGGACCCTTTGGAGGAAGCTCTTGAGATCAAGGGGTTTTATGTCCGGTTGCGCGACACGGCGGGACTTATTTCCACGCCGGAGCATCCGCTGGATAAGATGGGCATGGATCGGACGCTTGAAGCTCTCCGGGAAAGTCACGTGGTATTGTGTGTGGTGGATGGTTCCGTGCCATTTGAAGAGGCCGACCGCCATGTTTTCAATCATATTCCAAAAGATAAGAAGATACTCGCACTTATCAACAAATCGGATCTTCCGTTGCGGGTCAATCTCACGGAGCTTGAGTCCCTGATGGGCGACCGGCCCAGGATCGGTCTCTCCGCGAAGACACGTGAAGGGTTTAAGGAGCTTGAAACGAAGATCGCAGGTTTCCTTGAGATGAAAATGGTTGAAACGGGGGAGCAGATCACGAAACTGCGTCACAAGAAGGCTTTAGAGCGGGCCAGTGAAGCGTTGCGTCGCGCGGAGCAGTCCTTTCGGGAGAAATTGTCGCTCGAATTCGTCACACCGGACCTTCATGAGGCCTTGGAATCCATGAGAGAATTGACCGGCGAGGTTTATTCCGAAGATCTTCTCGACGTGATCTTCTCGGAATTCTGCATCGGGAAATAATCCAAAAAAATTTTTAAAAATAACTTTCAAATTGCATTGACTTCAAATTTTTTTTTGCTATTCTTGTCTCCGATTTATTTTCTAATGCCGTTCTCTATTTGATGAACAGAAGTTAACGGGATTGTACCGCAACCCCATAAATTCGAATGTCCTGCGGCGCTAAAGGGTCGACAAGAATTTCAACTTCGTTGAAATGGATAAGTACTGGGACTAACATCCCACCCGCTGAATGATCGACGCGGAGATTTTTGTACGGAAAAATAAAAAATCTCTGTTTTTTAAAAAAAGATCCGTGATGCGACAATAATCAAAGAGGAAACGCTTCATACGATCTTTGAGATCTGATAAAAAAAATCTTTTGAATTTCCGTAGTGCCCATTGATTCCAATGAAAAAACGATTGGTGAAAAAATAAGATGTCCGATACTACATATAGTGGATAGGCACTTCGTAATTACCCACATATAGTAATATTTAATAAGCTTTTAAAAAGCTTAAGGAGTAAAGACTCTTTTATGAAGACAGATAATCTAACGTCGGCGCAAGAAGCGGTAAAACCCGGGAAGGGTCTCGTTTTTAGAAGGTTTTTCACAA
>JAHFHJ010000049.1 GCA_023246985.1 Candidatus Omnitrophota bacterium
GGACCGCACAGCGCATGTCGTATGGAATAGGTCGAATGTCGCGGATCAAACGTTCCGTTCATCGACCTACGACATGCAATATACTACATACGCGCTTCAGCGGTGGGCTAAAATGTCATCCGCATTGTTCTCTCCTTTCATTTCCAGTATACTTCCAGGCAGTACCGTTCTCCATCCCGACTTTGATTTTCTTTTCATGAATGGCAGTCGGGATTGCCCCATCCCGCCCCTTGGGCGGGATGATAAGGATTGGGATGAACGGTGCTGTGCCGCTTACCCATAAAATCAATTGTCAAGCGGTACCAGGGAGGATCTTTATGGGGAAAATGAAAGCCGTTATTTTCAGAAAACATGGGACAACCTCCGAACTGGAAGAAGCTTATGTGCCTATTCCGGAGATCGGGAAAAAGGATGTTCTCGTTAAAGTGAAGGCTTGCGCGCTGAATCATTTGGATCTTTGGGTGCTTGCGGGCATGCCGGGAATCAAAGTCAGCATGCCCCACATTCTGGGCTGCGATATTGCCGGCGAGGTCGTTGAAAAAGGAAAAAAGGCTCATGGGATCCCGCTCCACAAACCGGTGATCGTCGCGCCGGGCATCTCCTGCGGAAAGTGCGCCTACTGCGAATCGGGGTGGGACAGTCTTTGCGCAAAATATGAAATCGTCGGATTCCAGAATAACGGCGGCTGCGCGGAATATGCCAAAGTCCCGGCGCGGAACATCATTCCGATCACCGGAAAACTCGGCATGGAATCCTGGGCCTCGGTCCCGCTTGTCTTTCTCACGGCATGGCACATTCTTGTAACGCGCGCCGCGCTCCGGAAAAAAGAAACGGTGCTTATTCAGGCCGGCGGAAGCGGAGTCGGCAGCGCGGCGATCCAGATCGCAAAACTTCTCGGAGCCCGCGTGATCACAACGGTCGGAAACGAGGAGAAGGTTAAGCGCGCTAAAGCGCTCGGCGCGGACGACGTCATCAATTACCGGTTGAAGGATTTCCAGACCGAGGTCATGCGCTTGACCCGAAGCGAGGGCGTGGATGTTCTTTTCGATCACATCGGCGGCGACACGTTCGCCAAAAGCGTCCTGTGTCTCAAGAAAAAGGGACGGATTATCACCTGCGGCGCCACGGCCGGCCGCACCGTCAGTTTTGACCTGCGCTATCTTTTCACGCGTCAGCTTTCCGTGATCGGCTCTTACATGGGCGGCATCCCGGAACTTAAAAGAATCGTCAGGCGCATCGAAGACGGCCGTTTGAAACCCGTGCTTGATCAGGTGTTCTCGCTGAGAGAGGCGCGTCAAGCCCTGAATCGCATGATGAACCGGGAAAATTTCGGCAAGATTATCCTTAAACCATGAGATCGCAGACCGAAGACTGCGGACGGCAGACGGCAGACGTCTGGGGTCTGCCGCAATGAAACGCTCCAAACTGTATTTGTCAGGCATTCGCCTCATGTCGCTGAGCGCCGTCGCGTTCTCCCTGATGGCGCTTTGCGTCAAATGCGTCACGGATACTCTTCCCTCGTTTGAAATTGTTTTCTTCCGGAGCTTTTTTGGAATGCTTCTGGTCCTCCCCTGGATCTGGCGCAAGCGGACCTCCCTTTGGGGTCATGAGCGCCTCAAACTCGTCGCCCGCGGCATCAGCGGCTGCCTGGCGCTTCTCTTGCATTTCTATACGATCTCAAAGCTTGAGCTGGGCATGGCGGTCATGCTGAACTACACGGCGCCGATCTTTGCGGTGATCTTCGCGTTCTTTTTCCTTAAGGAAAAACCGGGGCTGTCCGTTTGGGGGCTGATTTTACTGTCCTTCGCCGGGGTCGTCCTTCTCAATTTCAATACGAGCATGACCTGGCGTCCCGCGGTGTGGCTTGCGCTTCTCTCCTCCGTCTTCGCGGCGATCGCCTATGTGTCGATACGCACGATCAAACACCGCGAATCGCCTCTCACCGTGATCTTCTATTTCACGATGATCTCAACGGCGGGGTCGCTTTTCTTTTTACACGGGTGGCGGCGGCCGGACTTACGCGAATGGGTTTTTATTGCGGGGGTGGTGATCTTCTCATTCTACGGGCAACTTTGGATGACAACTTCGCTCAGGCGCGCGCCTTCCTATCTTGTCACTCCCTTCCAATATTTACATCCGGTGCTTTCGTTCGGGTATGGATGGCTGCTCTGGGGAAATTCGGTTACAGGGACGGTCGCGGCCGGCGTCCTTCTGATCGTCGGGAGCGGCTCCCTGATCTCTTATCGGACCGCTCGCATCAAACCTGAAAAAAAACTGCCCACGCTCCCAAGCGAAGCTTCCCTTTAAGATTTATCTTATTATCAGGAGCAGGTCTGGAAAAACGAAATACTCAGGGCCTCTTCTTTCAGAGAAGCCCTTGGAAAAATCTTAAGCCGCTTGCGCGTTCTTGTCCGTGATCTTAAAAACGAAGAACATATACGCCAGATTGATCAATAAACCCGTCCAAACGGGAAACAAGCGTGGCACCAGGAGCAGAATGGCCCAGGTCGGAGTGAAAGCCGCCGTAGTGCTAAAGCATGCCAGGTTAAAAATAGCGCCGTAGCCAAGCTTGTTCTGTCGAAAAACATTGAATAAAAGACCCGCGAGCGAATAAAAAAGATTGGCCGCCAGAATAAAAATAAACAGGCTCATCCACAGCACGAAGGGGATCACGAACGCCATCACGCTCTTGATATTTTGATAGAGCTTCGCCATGATGTCTCCGTTGATGCGGATTTTCGAAGGGAGCTGCTGCCTCGAGCGCATTCCGGCCCCCGTAATATCTCGTTCTTCGATCTGCCCAGGCGCATGTTTGATAAAAATTTTTCGCGCCGTCACGAGGATATAGGTTTTTTCCACATCCGCCGGCGTTGCCGTTGTCTGGGTCATGTTAAAAACGGCGATTGTTCCGAATTGAGGATGCGTAAGCGTCGCGGTGGTTTGGCCGTTCTCCAGACTCAGACCCTCGGGAGTCCAGACCATGGCCGGCATATGGGTTTTGGCCCAGTCGATGAACGCGTCAGCTTGGGGCATGACCTTGGCGGAAAGGACCATCATGATGAGGATCACCGAAAGCGCGGCCACATAAAGCGAGTAAAGGACGCCGCGACCGGCGGAACTTTGGATCCCGTCGCGATAGACGCGGGGGTAGAAAAGCGCGGTGACCGGGGCCGTAAGAAATGTGAGCGTTTTATTCATAGCAGATCTCCATGATTTTGAGTTTGATCTTCCCTGCCGGAACTTGAATAACGGTTTCTTCGTTCAAAGCCTTTCCTAAAATGCCGCGACCGATCGGAGAGGTCACCGAGATCTTTCCCTCGTCAAAGTTCGCCTCATCCTGAGAGACAAGCGTGTAATTAAAAATATCGCCGCTGTCGAGATTCTTCACTGTGACCTTCGCGCTCAGATAGGCCTTGTCCTGGGCAATATCTCCTTTATCGAGGATGCGCGCGTTCGAAAGCCGAACCTCCAACTGACGGATCCGTATCTCCAGCTGATGCTTGGCTTCCTTGGCGGTTTCCCAGTCGGCATTTTCACTGAGATCGCCGTGGGCCCTGGCTTTTTCAAGCTGGTCGGCGACTTCGCGGCGCTTCTTGGTCTTGAGGAAATTAAGATTCTCGTAGAGCTTGTCGTAACCTTGCTGCGTTAAGATCACTTTGCTCGTCATTTTTTTAATTAAGCTCCCTGAATTTCGCGCCATTGATAAGAACTGTCCACCTGACAAGGATCGTATCCCGCGTCTTTGATGCATCGGACAAGGTCGTCAGAACTTAACCCCTCCGGGGACCGGCTCCCCGCTTCATGCAGAACCTTTTCATGAAGGTTCGTTCCACCCGCATCATCCGCGCCGAACGAAAGCGCAACCTGAACGAATTTTAAATCCGTCGCCGACCCGTGGGCTTTGATATGAGGAATATTATCCAGAAGAAGACGCGCGATGGAAAGCACTTTCAGGTCAAGAAAACCGCTCGTCAAGGGGTCCGGCGCCTTTTTTTTTGAAAAAGGCGCCGGACCCCCTTGATAGGCAAGCGGCACGAAGGCGCAAAACCCTTGTGTTTCATCTTGGAGATTTCGCAGTCTCAGGAGGTGCGCAACCCGGTGCTCTTCATTTTCACGATGTCCATAAAGCATCGTTGCATTGGTCTTAAGACCTAATTCATGCGCCGTCCGGTGTATCCCGATCCATTCTTCCGCCGAGATCTTATCCGGGCAGATTTCGCGGCGTACTCCGGGATCAAAGATCTCCGCCCCGCCGCCCGGCATTCCATTCAGCCCGGCTTCCTTGAGTTGCCGCAGAATATCCACCCGCAAAAGCCCGGATCTTTTCGCAAGGTCGTCGATCTCCGGCGCGCTAAATGCCTTGATGTAAAGCTTCGGCTCCAGACCCCGTATCCGCCGTATCATTTCCAGATAATAATCCAGTCCAAGCGCCGGATTATGCCCCCCGACCATATGAACTTCGTTGATCTGAAAACGTTCCAGCGCCCCGCGAACTTTTTGCTCGATCTCATCGAGCGTCATCGCGTAGGCATCCGGAGACGAAACATCTCTGGAAAAAGCGCAAAAAACACAGCGCGTCGAGCAAATATTGGTGGGGTTGAGATGAAGATTGACCGCGTAAAAAGCGCGCCGGCCATGCATCCGCTCCCGCACGGCCTGCGCCATCTTTCCGATCGCAAGGATGTCTGTGCTTTTAAAAAGTTTTAGCCCGTCTTCGGCGGAAAGCCGCTCGCGATCCCGGACTTTTTGATGGATATCCTGCAAAGAATAAGACATGTTGTATTATCTCCATGGATTTGAATGAATCAACCCCTCGATAAAATAAGAATTGCATATTGAAGGATTCTATCTTAGATTAACCTTGTTAGTAGTGACTGATCATAAATGTTAAATTATGTTAACAAGGAGCTTTAACATGCCCTCTTATTTGACCATCAGGGACATAAAAAAACACCTGAAATTAACGCGTCAAACGGTATCGAAATATATCCAGGAAGGAAATCTGAAGGCAAAACGAATCGGGGGAAAATACTTCATTGCCGAATCTGATTACCTGAACTTCACGGGAGAAAACCGCGGCATTGCGGAAAACGGCGTCACATCGAAGTTTATTTCACGAAATTGTATTTTGATGTATGAGGGGAAAAAAGACGAGGGCGAAATTTTAAATTATTCCCCCACCGGTTCGATTCGCTCTTGTCACAAGGCCTCGGAATATCCCCACAATAGTTTTTATTTTGGGGATAATCGCGCGGTACTGTCCATTTTACTAGAGAGACTCAGGGGAAAAGTAGACCTCATCTATATTGATCCGCCTTTTGGAACCGGGCAAATTTTCTCAAATCTTAATGATGAACTCGCTTATCTTGATACCATTATTAATCACGGTTTTCTTGAATTTTTACGCGAACGTTTTTTTTATTTGCGAGAATTTTTATCCGAAAAAGGAACTATTTATTTGCACATTGATAAAAAACTCGGTCATTACGTCAAAATAATTATGGATGAAATTTTTGGCAGCCACAATTTTATAAATGAAATCACCCGAGTTAAATGTAATCCTAAAAACTTCGACCGGCGGGCCTATGGGAACATTTCGGATACCATTTTGGTTTATGCCAAAAAATATGGCTGCAATATCTGGAATGATCAGCGGGAGGAACTGAGCGACGAACAGCTCAAAAAACTATTCCCAAGATTTCATCCCTTGCATGGTCGCTACACCACGAATCCGCTCCACGCCCCCGGCAAAACATTGAATGGCGATACGGGAGAACCATGGAAAAATCTCTTGCCTCCCAAAGGGCGCCACTGGCGGTATGCCAGAAAAGAATTAACCCGACTGGATCAGGAAGGGCTTATCGAATGGTCAAAATCCGGGAACCCTCGAAAAATCATTTTAGCTTGCGAACACAAGGGCGCAAAAATTCAAGATATTTGGGAATTTAAAGACAAGGGAATGTCTTACTCCGACTATCCCACTCAAAAAAATTGTAACATGCTAAAACGAATCATCCGGACCTCTTCCAATGAAGGTAGTATCGTAATGGATTGTTTTGCGGGGGCCGGCGGAACGCTCGTTGTAGCCGATCAACTAAAGAGAAAATGGCTTGGAATTGATAATTCGTTTCAATCGTATAAAATCATTCGAAAAATTCTAGGGCAAAATAATATAAATTGTAATTATTACGAGTATAAAGAAGAGGTGGATTATCGAAACTGTTCCAAATATTCGGGAAGCAACAAAGCGCTAATGATGTCATAAGGGGATTTTTGAACTTCCAAGGCTTCCTTGTTAATAATTCTTCCTCCTGAGTCCCTCTTCACGGCCCAAGGGAAACCGTCGATAATCCCGACTCGTTTCACATCGCCCCTCTGATCCCCGCAAAAAAGCAGGACTTCCTTGACCTGTTTTGATTGATTGCCTCCCGGCTGGCCGATCCATTTGGCTTCGCCCAGCACATATTTTTTATTCACTTTACAAACAAGGTCCGGCCGTTTATCTAATTCTTGTCTCAATCGGTTAATCACAAATTTTTTGGCATCTTTTTCCGAAGCATCAAGTAAGAATACTCCTCGATTGGAAGCTTCGAATTTATCAGGGGGAAGCAGCGGGAATTTCTTTCTTAGCCATACTGCAAACATGGGACCCATCTGCGTGTTAAGTTTCGGCGGAGCGGCCAGTCGTATGACGGTTTCTTGCGCGGTCATGGTATAGAGCGATGAGGTTATACGCCGGAGCTGTTGGGGATTCTGCGCAAGGCACCCGCGAACATTCTTCAACAAATACCACAACGGCTCATCATAGGGAAACTTTTTGAGTTTCTTAAGCAATCTCAGGAGACGAGGCGTATCATGGGCTTGATGCAACATAATAATTTCGTTATGAATATGCAGAGGGATCTGCTGGGACCGAGCCGTTTGAAGAGGATAAATCGCCAAGAGTTTATCTAAATAAGCTCGCTGACTAAACAGCCGCAGGCTCTTCGAAACCCACCTGTTCCGTATTCTGGCCGTGTCCATAGCAAGGAGAATAGTTTAAGTGCGGAAAATTATCAAACCAAAAATTATTTTTTGTGTTTTTTAATTTCTTTAAAGAGTTCATTGACGAGGTCTTTTTCATCGACCACGCGTTCCTGTTTGCCGGCCGCGTAGATCATGCCCTTTTTCTGACCGCCGGTGATCGCGAAATCCGCCCCTTGCGCTTCGCCGGGGCCGTTGACCGCGCATCCCATGACCGCGATCGTAAGCGGACCTTTAAGTTTCATAGCGCGGGATTCGACTTCTTGGGCAAGTTTTGCCGTATCGATCTCCGAACGTCCGCAAGTCGGGCATGAGATCACGCGCACGCCTTGACGCAGGTCCAGAGATTCGAGGATCATTTTGGCAACTTTCACTTCCTCGACGGGGTCCGCCGTAAGCGACACGCGAATCGTATCGCCGATCCCTTCCTGGAGCAATGTTCCGACCCCGATCGCGTTATAAACGCTGCCGCGGATGAGCGTCCCGGCTTCCGTCACGCCCAGATGAAGCGGATAATCGAATTTTTGGCTTGCTAAACGATACGCCGCGATCATGGTCGGCACGTCCGCGGCCTTCAGCGAGATCACGGTCTCATGAAAATCCAGCGCCTCAAGGATCGCCACATGCCGCCTCGCGCTCTCGACAAGCGCTTCGGGCGTGGGACCGTATTTTTTCATCAGGTCTTTTTCAAGCGACCCGGAATTCACGCCGATGCGGATCGGGATGTGATGGCGTTTGGCCTTTTCCACAATCTCCGCCACGCGGTCCCGATCTCCGATATTCCCGGGATTCAGACGCAGCTTATCCGCGCCTTCGTCGATCGCCATCAAGGCCAAGCGATAATTAAAATGAATGTCCGCCACAAGCGGAATGGAGATCTTCTTTTTGATCTTCCCGAGCGCCTTCACGTCCTCTTCGCCGGGACACGCGACGCGCACGATCTCGCATCCGGCCTCGACCAACCGATCGATCTGCTCAAGGACGGCCGAGACGTCACGTGTCGGGACTTTGGTCATGGACTGAATGCGGAGGGGTTGCCCGTCGCCCAGGATCAGATTGCCGACTTTGACCGCGCGCGTTTTTTTTCTTCGGATCACAGTTTGTTTTTTCATTTTTTCCAATTCGTCGCTTCACGCGTCTGAGGCGTGAAAAGGCCGCTTTTTCTTTAACGCCTGTTTCTTTTTTCCGGCTTCGGTCAGACACTGCGAAAGATTCATGGCGCAAAACCCTTCCCCGCACATGGAGCAATATTCCGCGCGCCTCGCCTCGCCTTCCGGTAAAGCCTCATCATGCGTTTTTTTCGCGTTCTCCGGATCAAGCGACAGCGCGAATTGCTTTTCCCAATCAAAGGCGAATCGCGCTTGGGCCAGCGCGTCATCCCGTTCCCGCGCGCCGGGCCGGTGGCGCGCGACATCCGCCGCATGCGCCGCGATCTTATACGCAATCACGCCTTGCTTTACATCCTCAAGATGGGGCAGCCGCAAGTGTTCGCACGGCGTCACATAACAAAGCATCGCGGCGCCGGCCTGGGCCGCGATCGCCGCGCCGATGGCGGAAGTGATGTGATCATACCCCGGCGCGATATCGGTCACGAGCGGTCCCAGCACGTAAAAAGGCGCGCCATGGCAGACTTTGATCTGGCGCTCGATATTCATGGGGATCTGGTCCATCGGCACATGCCCCGGCCCCTCCACCATCACCTGGACATCCTGTTCCCACGCCCGGAGCGTCAATGCCCCGAGCGCGTCCAGTTCCGCGAACTGCGCTTTGTCACTGGCATCCGCAAGACACCCGGGCCGCATGCCGTCCCCAAGACTGATCGTGACATCGTATTGCTTGCAGATCTCAAGCAGCCGTTCAAAATCCGTATAAAGAAAATTCTGTTTTTGATGAAATTGACACCATCGCGCGAGGATCGCGCCGCCGCGGCTCACGACGCCGGTCACGCGGCCTTCGATAAGCGGAAGATGCTCCAATAACACTCCCGCGTGGATCGTCATAAAATCCACGCCCTGCCGGGCCTGATGCTCGATCACCTCGAAGAGGATCTCAGGCGTCAAGGCCTCCGGCTTTCCGCTGACCCGCTCCAGCGCTTCATAAATCGGGACGGTCCCTACCGGCACGCTCGTCGCGCGGAGGATCGCTTCGCGCGTCTCATCCAACTGCTTTCCGGTAGAAAGATCCATGACGGTATCGGCGCCAAACTTGACCGCAAGTTTGACTTTCTCGACCTCCGCTTGAACGTCCGATCCAAGGGCGGAATTTCCGAGATTCGCGTTGATCTTGCAACGGACGCCGATCCCGATTCCCATCGGCCGCAGGTTAGGATGGTGCGTGTTGGCGCAGATCACAAGACGGCCGGCCGCAATTTCATCGCGAATGAATTTCGGCGCGAGCCGCTCTTCCGCCGCCACATAATTCATTTCCTCGGTCACGATCCCCCGGCGGGCATAGTGCAT
>JAHFHJ010000157.1 GCA_023246985.1 Candidatus Omnitrophota bacterium
ATAACCGGCCAAAAATTGGAGCGCGAGCTCTTTTCCCTTGACCGCATAGATCCCCCAGTTAAAGAGGAGGGCCGCCCCGGTCCAAACAGCGCTCCAGATAAGCGCCTCTTTCATCCGCACCTCGTGCTCTTGGCGATGAAAAACGCCAAGATCCAGCGCGAGCATGACCAGAACCACGGCGCTAAAAATGATCCAGGAGAGAATAGTTCCCATGAAGACTCCGTTTTTCACTCGAAGTGAACAAACCGTTGACGCCCGTTAATACCGCATGACATTCGAATTTAGGGGTATGCGGTACCATACCATTAACCCTCAAGATCCAATGGAGAACGGTATGAGCCAAGAAGGCTGATCCCGAAGGACCAGCCTTCTTGCGTGATTCTATCCCAGATAAGAACAATCTGCAACGCCGACGGGATTAGTTCGCTGGTTCGGACCGCAGATTAGCCCGCCCGCTTCCGGAGAAGCCGGGTTCACCTTTTCCTCTTTCCCGTTCCCCGTACCCCGGAGACTAGGCGATCATGCCCTCGCTCTTTCGAACAAGAGGCAAGTCTTACATCTTTGTTTCTTCCAAGGCTTCTTTTTCTTCTGCCTTGATGTCCTGCGCGGTCGCCGTAGCGGGAGTGTAGAGCTCATCCGCTTCAACAGCCTCGCCATTCACAGCACCGGTTGCCGCATTTTCCGCCGCCATCACTGTTTCATCAACGGCAACAGGATTTTTTGTCTCAGCGGCAAATGCAAGAGCCGGGCAAAGCAATATCGCAACCAACAAAATCGCAATACTTTTCATGTTCGTATTCCTCCTTTCTTTATCAATTTTACTACGCCAAAAGTCTTCGAAGCGCCTGATCACGATCCTTCGAACACTTCCCGAATGCTCCTCCGGGTACAAAAAAAACGCCTCGAAGTTCCAAGCAATACCCCGCACACCGCGGACCATTACTCAAAACCAAAGGCGTTATCGTTGATTTTCCACGTCACCGGCGGCTTTAGGCCCTCCGATGCTACCCTGAAGCTTCGGGGTTTTTTCGGGTTTCACCTCGCTGTTGTCATTTACTTCTTATAGGAAAAGTCTACTTGGAAAAATACTTTTTGTCAAATAAGTGATGAATGATTTTGGGACGATTTTTATATTTTTTCCTCCTATACCATCGGATATTTCAATTGCGTCAAAAAGGCGCATAAACTTCTGACTCCCTCGGACAAACAAGATAGCATCTATCGATTCCGGCGTTTATCCGAAACCCAAAATTCCATTCTTTTGTTAAGCATAAGACGAGTCTGAGCGTCCAAGGCGGGCATTGCGCTAAGGAACACAAGGATAAAAGGAACAAGGCACCACTCCAGACCATGGATCAAGGTCCAAAAAAACGAGAATCTTTTCTTTTTCTTGGGCAAAAGCCAAAGACTCATAATAATGGTCCCTAGGAGAGCGATCGAAGAAAGACCGAATATGGATTGGGTGAAACGGCCGGCGCTATAATAAAGAACGGTATTCGAAAATTCATTACTGGCAGAGATCGCGGGAAGCCACCCGACAAAGGTCAGCAGGAACGGCAGCGTGGCCCAAGTGACTTGCCCCTCGAAAAGCTTGAAACCGTGCCGGAGCTTGTTATAGAAGGAAATCTTTCTGTCCGCAAGAAACCCGCGCATCACAATCGGAAAGTTCTCAACCCCCCAAGCCCATCGGCGCTTCTGCTTATACAGGCTCCCCACGGTACGCCACCAGGAGCCGGCATCCACGACATCCATCGACAAGGTCGTCGGCAACGGAACCACTTGATATTGGCCGTCAAAATGAAGATAGGACTTCCAGAAGATCCCGGAATCTTCCGAGATCATGTCCACGGACCAGTACCCGACTTCCACAAGCGCCTTAAAACTCATGCTATGACTGGAGAAAGTTACTAACTTTTCCGGATCCGTGGTCTCGATCAGTTGAAAAAAGGAAGAGCTCGTTTCAATGACGCGCGCGAATCCCGGAACTTCCCAAATATTGTTATGAAAAACAGGGATCGGCTGGAAGCTTGCCCGTTGCCGGTCCGGACAATTCATAAAACCGTAGGTCAGACACGCAAAGTAATCAGGTCCCACCACCGTGTCCGCGTCAAAACAGGAGACGATAATATTTTCAAAAGAGATCTTTTGTTCCTCAAAATATTTTGCGGCGGCTTTCGCGGCGTAGCTCGTGTTGGCGCCCTTCACGCGCGCCTCCCCGGGAAGGCCCTCCGGATGCTCGATCAAAAGAAAGCGCATGAACCGACCGCCGTACCCGTCCGCGATCCGCGCCATCCCTTCCTTCACGGATTGCTGCGCTCTCGATTCCACCGCGAGCGCGACGACCGTCTTTTGTGCGAATCCTTCATTCCTGGCAATGCTCAGGACATTGGCTTCTACGATCGCGGGCGATTCTTTCGCTACCGGGATCACGACCAAATGAAAGATCCCGGAAGATCGGGGCGGCACTTTTCCGCTCTGCTTCAACCGCTTAAGATCTCGCCGGTGCGCCCAATGGGAAAGTCGTTTGCGCCAGTCTTTTTCCGGAAACGCCTTGTTCGTTTCTTTGAGAGACTCGTCTAACCGGTCCAGGCCGCGGATCCTCGCGACCCAATCCGTATCTTTTTCGATTGAAAGTCGTCCGTACGAAAGAAGGAGAAAAATCGTCAGATAAAAAAGCCTCAGGATCCATGCCAGCATAAAAGCAATCACGGCAATCGAAGCGACGAGCGGCATCCAGATCGAAAGCGCCACCACCCCCAGGATCAAAGTCCAGCTCGCCAGGGCCGGCAACGCTTCGAAGAAACGCTGCAGAAAAGCGTCTTTTCCCTTTAAACCTTGACGCGAATAGACAAATTTCATGAGATTGCCTCTTGCGTCTCTTTTTCGAACTCATTGATCGCGCCGGAAAAGGAGAACCCCTCCGGAAGAATATCCGCGGCCGCAAGAGATCCCTTCGAAGGTTCTAAATAATAGAGCTTTCCGGTTTTTTCGGAATAGAAGATTGAACTGTTTTTACGCACTTGGAGCAACTTCTCCGCGGGGATCCCGCGCTCCCCGATCCGAACAAGAGAGACCTCCGCACCCTCCGCCAAAAGGACATAGGCCGTATCATAGACAAAATAAGCCTGACGGATGTTCTCCCCCGCCTCAAAAATCCATTTGATTTCGGGTCCGCGTTCAAAAAATTCACTTTTTCTTTCCGGCTTTTCAAAATCCAGCACGCCCACCCGCCGCTCCTGCCAGAGCACCACCTTGCGGCCGCCGGCATCGGGCTGATACCCTTTCACGCCTCCATTCACAAAGCGGTACGGCAACG
>JAHFHJ010000158.1:0-1648 GCA_023246985.1 Candidatus Omnitrophota bacterium
CCCGGAGCGTCACGAATTCCCCGGCGCGCGTGGACATGCGAACCGGCTGGCCTTTCCTGAGAAGCGTGGTCAGCTGCACGATCCCGATATGGATCGCTTCCGGCGGATAGCCGAGCGCCTGGCAGGCGGCCTTCAGACGCGGGATGTAGCCGTGATGGTCCGGCCCCCAGAAATTAACGAGCATGTTGTAGCCGCGCTTGTATTTGGAAAGATGGTACGCGATATCCGGCGCGAGATAAGTATATTCCCCGGTGGATTTTTTGACGACCCGGTCCTTGTCATCTCCGAAGTCCGTTGATCGGAACCAGAACGCGCCTTCGCTCTCATAAAGATATCCTTTTTGCTTCAAAACCTCGAGCGCGTGCTCCACGGTCTTCTTCTCGTAGAGCGTTTTCTCGCTGAAGTAACGGTCAAAATGGACTTGCATCCTGGCGAGGTCCTCTTCGATCGAGCTCATGAGATACTTCACCGCGTAAAGACCGCAGTACTCGACCGCCTTTTCCTCGGAATCCTTAAGCAGCGAATCCTTCTTTTCCTTTTCGATGATGTCACGGGCGATCTCGCGGACATAATCGCCCTGATAGCCGTCCTCGGGAAACGGCATTTCCAGGCCCAGAAGCTCGTGGTAGCGGGCCCAAACGCTCCGAGCCAGCATCCGCATCTGGCGGCCGGCGTCATTCAGATAATATTCCGAGTGCACCGAGTGCCCGGTAAATTTAAGAATGCGGGCAAGACAATCCCCGACCGCGGCTTGACGGCCATGCGCGATCGTCAAAGGTCCCGTGGGATTCGCGCTCACGAACTCGAGAATGACTTTTTTGCCGCGGCCGAATTCTGATCGGCCGTAATTTTTATCCTGATCATGGATCCGGACAAGCACCGCGCCGAGATCTTCTTTTTTGAGGAAAAAATTAATGAATCCGCCGCCGGCCAGTTCCGTTTTCGCGACGGGAGAGTCCTTGGAAGTTTTTGCATCAAGCAGGGCCGTGAGATTTGCGGCAATCTCCGAAGGCTTCCGGCGGGTTAGGGGGGCTAGTTTGAACGCGACATTACACGCAAGATCCCCGTGCCGGGCATCTTTAGGCGGATGGAGATCGTACGCGAAGCCTTCGGGTTTTACGGCGCCCTGGTCGCAACAGTATTGATCGACAGCCGCATTGATGAGATTTTCGAGTTTGGATTTCATACGCGCGTACGGCGTAAGGCGTACGGCGAAAAAAACACGCCGCACGCCGTACTCTTTATATTTTCTTCCCTTCTCCCCACAAACGTTCAAGGCTGTAGAATTCGCGGGTTTCTTTATAAAAAATATGGGCGATCACGGGGCCGAAATCGAGAAGCACCCACTTCCCTTCGGTCAAACCCTCGATATGCCAGGCCGGCATCTTGCGCCGCTTCATTTCATCAATCAGATGCGTGGCAATAGATTTCACGTGCCGGTCGCTATGCCCGTGGCAGATCAGAAAATAATGGGCCAGGCTGGAAAGCTTGGCGATATCAAGCACGATAAGATCTTCGGCCTTCTTGTCTTCGGCGAGCGTTCGTAGTAATTCCGCGATCTTTTTAGGCTGCAAGTGGATTTTCCTCTCTTGAGATTTTGGGGATTATAACATGGCGCATGAGAGCCAGGAACGGGAAACATCCCTCT
>JAHFHJ010000158.1:1748-3281 GCA_023246985.1 Candidatus Omnitrophota bacterium
CCCAGGCGTCCATCCCCTCGGATAACCCGGTGACAGGGGATCACGATAGGAAGACGGTTCTTCCGCATGGCCGACCCAACAGCCCGCGCCGCCCCGGGATAACCTGCCCGTCTCGCGAGTTCCCCGTAGCTCACCACCTTCCCCGCTGGAACTTTTCTGAGGGCCGCGTACACTTTACGCTGGAACTGCGTATAACCCGACAGGTCAAGCTTCCTGCCCCGGAGTTTATTAAACAAATGAAACAAGTCCGCGCTTCCGAAAAAGGGTCCGGGCCCCTTCGGGAGTCGTACGGCATAAAGCCCTCGTTGGCTGGTCTCGAGAAAAAATATGCCTTCCCGGGTTTCGACTGAGGATGGATGTGTTTTTCTTTGCGTAGTGCGTCGCACGTTGCGCGTTGCCCGAGTTTTATCCCTGAAAGCAATTCGTGATAGGCATGCGTCGGCCGAACCAGGCCTTTTCGGTCACGCGGAGAATGGGCGGCGTTTGCCGGCGCTTGTACTCATTGTGATCGACCTTCTGAATGACATCGGCCACGAGCGCGGCGGGAACTTTTCCCTTGAGCTTGCGGACGATCTCGTCACGTCCCAGATTCTGCTCAATGTAAAAATAAAGGATCTCGTCCAGAATTTCATAAGGCGGCAGAGCATCCTCGTCCTTTTGATCCGGGCGAAGCTCGGCCGAAGGCGCTTTGGTAAGGGTTGCCCCCGGGATCACTTCCTTGAGCGAATTGCGGTAACGCGCAAGCCGGTACACTTCTGTTTTATAAACATCCCCGATCACGGCAAGCCCGCCGGCCATGTCCCCATAAAGCGTGCAGTACCCCGTCGCAAGCTCTGATTTGTTGCCCGTCGTGAGGACCAGGCGTCCCTCATGGTTGGAGAGGAACATGAGCTCCATGCCGCGCAAGCGCGCCTGAAGATTTTCCATGGCCAAAGTCGGTCCCTGGTCCGTGGTCCGCGGCCTGTGGGCCATATTTTTAAGAAAGGTCTCGTACATCCCGAGGATCGGCCAAACCTCGAACTCGATATCGAGATTCCGGGCCAGCATCTCGGAATCCTTCCAGCTCCCTTCGGAAGAGAACGGCCCCGGCATGGTCACACCTTTAACGGCGTCTTTGCCAAGCGCGTCCACGGCGATCGTTGCGACCAGCGCGGAATCAATGCCGCCGCTAAGGCCCGCCACCGCTTTTTTGAATCCGTTCTTGCGGAAATAGTCGCGGACCCCGGTCACGAGCGCCTGATAAATCTCCTTCGGCTGACTGGTCCACTCGGGAAGCGGAACTTCACGGGGCTTTGGGCCGGCCGGATTCCAATCGAAAAAAAACAGGTCTTCTTCAAAGACCGGAGCACGAAAAAGCATGCGCCCCTTGGCATCCATAAAAACACTCCGGCCGTCAAAAAGAAGGTCGTCTTGCCCGCCCACCTGGTTTACATAAAGCATCGGAAGTCCGTAGCGTTTGGCATGGGCCTTGAGCATGGCGTCGCGGGTCTCGGCAACGCCGCGATAATAAGGCGATGCGGAAATATTGAGAAC
>JAHFHJ010000159.1 GCA_023246985.1 Candidatus Omnitrophota bacterium
CGCGATACGCGACATGCGCGACCGCTTCGTTGCCGTCCATGGTGACAAACTTCTTTTCCATTTTTTTTGCTCCGGATTTTCCTTTTTCCAAGGCCTGCTCGGTCATCGGACGATTCCTTCTTTGAAGTCTATCCCGTCACTTCCTTGCGAGCGGAAAAGTCCGCCCGCTCGATCCCACCCCATGGGCGGGATGAAAAGAATTGGGACTATCCCGACTTTAATTTTCTTTTCATGGAGGGTAGTCGGGATTGCCCCAATTTCAACTTCGTTAAAATTGATAGGTATTGGGACTATCCTAAATACACGAATACCTCATTCCTTCTTGCTGCCGGTCCGCAGGATATTCAAAATGAGGTCTGAAACGGAGAACTTGAAAGGTTCACAAGCCGCCGGCAAAATGCCACAACTTGCGAGGTATTCTAGGGTCTTGTAAGAGGATTTTCAAGGATAAAAGCGGGAAAAAACGGGAAACGGATAACGCATCTGTGATCTGCCATTTGTCATCTGTCGTCTGTGAGATGCGCCTTGAATTACTTGCTAACTTTGATAATATCTCTCCATGTCCCACGACACGATCCGTCTTCTTCAATTCATGATCTGCAAAGACTTTGAACCCGGCGAGCAGGATTGCTACGCGGCGAATGAAGTCCGCAGCAATCTCCATGTCCCCGCGTTCCCCTATCGCTTCGACAAGCTTTACGCGGTCACCTGCTGGCGCAAGGACAAGATGTTCCACAAAGAAGTCATCGAGTATGAGCTCGCGGACGGACGCGTGATCAAGACTCCCCCGATGGATATCGAGCCCGTCACCTCGAGCGTCCTCTTCCGCTGGCACAAGCACGCGTTCCCGTCCGACCTGGAGATCCAAGAGGACGGACTTCTCCATATCCGCGTCGTTCTGGATTGGAAAATTAATTTTGAATCCTATCTCATGATCGAAAAACGGGGCAGAGCGGTATGAAGCCGCATCCGCCCGTGTGCAGATCGGGTCTGTGTACCCGATTCCAGACCCGGTCTGGAATGGGTCGCGCATGACCCATCACGAATGGCTTCCCGAATTCTGGATGACGGCGCCCTTTATCGCCCTGCTTCTTTCCATCGCCGTCCTGCCGATTGCCGCGCATAAATTCTGGGGATCGCTCAAAAATCAAGCGCTGATCGCGCTCCTTTTTTCCGCGCCGGCCGCCATCCTTTGCGGGCGCCATGCCCCGCATCTCCTGGGCGAAACTCTGCGGGATTATCTTTCCTTTGTCCTGCTTCTGTCGTCCCTTTACATCGTCTCGGGAGGCGTCTGGCTGGCGGGAGATCTCAAAAGCACGCCGGCCGCAAACACGCTCCTGTTGGCCCTGGGCGCCGTCCTCGCAAACTTCATCGGGACCACCGGCGCAAGCATGGTATTGATCCGCCCGCTGCTCCGGGCCAACGCGCACCGGCCGCATCACGCGCATCTTCCGATCTTTTTCATCTTTCTTGTCGGCAATATCGGCGGCCTGCTGACCCCCCTCGGTGACCCTCCTCTTTTCCTCGGATTCCTGAACGGCGTTCCTTTTTTCTGGACGCTGAAACTCTGGCCGATATGGCTTCTTTCGGTCGTGACCCTTTTGTCCCTCTTTTACGTCATCGATCTCGGGATATTGCGACGCGATAAGACCCCGCGCGCCGCGCTTGAAAGTTCGGGAAAGGGACCGCACCTCAAAGGACAACGCAACTTTTTTTGTTTTGCCGCGATCATCGCCGCGGTATTCCTGCCCAGGCCCTACCGCGAACTGGCGATGATCCTCGCGGCCGCGATCTCGCTTGGGATCACGCCCCAAAGTTATCATGAAGCGAACGGTTTTAATTACGCTCCCATTTTTGAAGTGGTCATCCTGTTCTTCGGGATCTTCATCACCATGATCCCGGCGCTGGAACTCCTGCGGACGCGCGGCGCCGAGCTCGGCGTCACCCTACCCTGGCAATTCCTGTGGGCGACCGGCGGGTTCTCCTCCTTTCTCGACAACGCGCCGACGTATCTGACCTTTGCGGCCTTGGGCCAAGGACTGCATCATGTGGGACGTTACATGCATATGCCGGAGGGGATTCTCGCGGCGATCAGCGTCGGAGCGGTTTTCTTCGGCGCGGTGACCTACATCGGGAACGCGCCGAACTTCATGGTGCGTTCGATCGCGCAGCACCGGGGTTGGAAAATGCCGAGCTTCTTCGGCTACATGCTCTGGTCCATCGGCATTCTGTTACCTCTCTTTGCCGTCATCACTTTTATCTTCTTCAGATAAACAGCATTCCATTCCCCGCCCATCGCCGATGGCTGATAGCAAAACCCGACTGTTTTTTAAGGATTGAGCTGTAGGCTCCGGTCTATGAGCCGGAATCTGCGGTCCGTCACTTCCCGTAAATCTCCCGCCGATGCCCGATGCGGAGAATCGTAAGCGCCGTGCCGCGAATTTTGTATCATGAGTGATGAACCTCGTCAAATAATCGCGTAACGGTCGACGAAGATTTTAGAATTCACGCTGCGAGTTGAGCGATTGCTCTTGATTACGCAGCCGTATCAATGGATTGACGAGCGGTGAATGAGTCTGCGAGCGATTGCATGTCAAAGTAGAGCAATCCGTTCTTCCCGATCTTGATATACCTTAAAACGCCGCCGAGATCGAGATAATTTCGGATGAGCTCGGGTTGGGCCGCGATCCTTTTCTGCGTCGTTTGATCAAGCGTCGCGTATCTTATCATGGAGTAGCGGACCGCCGTAAGCGCCAGTTCTCGAAGCTTTGGATCCGCAATTTTTTGCACTTCCGCGAGAATCGAATAGATACCGAGATTCCTGACCCCAAGATCCTGAGTCCACAAAGAGACCATCAGTTCGGAATCGTTGGCAGACACGATTTTCGCAGCCAACGCTTGCGGATCTTTTCCGCTGTAATCCACGGTCATCAACTGACCCGTCTTCCGATAAGCGGCGCCTATCGGCTGTCCCGGTTTGTAAAACAGGATCAGGCGACCCAACCGCAATTGTTGGATCGAGTCCAGTACCGCGGCAGCCGTTTCCCCAGGATGGTTCATAAGAACGGATATTTTCGGTTCTTTTGCGATTGCAAGCAGCAGGGCGATCAAGGCATTCAACATTGCCAGCTCCTGCTCAATCCTGGCATGGTCAAGTCGTCCCTTCGAGTCAACAAACCCGGCCCATTCCGCCGTTTTTTCCGCTCCCTCCGGTATAACCATCGCAACAATATAGTCCACAAGCG
>JAHFHJ010000050.1:0-3059 GCA_023246985.1 Candidatus Omnitrophota bacterium
TTTTTCAAAAAAGAAAAAAGGGGAATGGATCCATGGAATTGTTATTACTGAAGAAGGTAACGGATGTGGGTAAAAAAGGCGATGTGGTGCGCGTGCGTGACGGATTTGCAAGGAATTTCCTGATCCCCAAGGATCTCGCGATCCCGGCGACGCGCGCCAACAAGCAATTTTTCGCGGAACACCGCGCCCGCGGCGCGGCGCGCAAGATCAAGGAAAAAGAAGCCGCTGAAAAACGGGTCAAGGAGATGAAAGATCTCACGATTACGATCGAAGTTCGCGCCAGTGAAGGCGACAAGCTCTATGGTTCCGTGACGGCCGAGGATCTCCGTGTGGCGCTCGAAAAACAGGGGCATAGTTTTGAAAAAAAGCAGGTCCGGATCAAGGACGCTTTGAAGACCTTAGGCACGCATCAGGTCGATCTCGAGATCTACCCGCAGGTCAAGACGCGTCTGACGGTTGAGCTCGTTCGGGAACCCGGATCTGTTTTTTAAAATGCAATAAGGAAATCAGGACGGCCCCGTTCGCCGCGCGAATAAACGCCGGGCCGCCGTCTTGAACTTCTCCAGAGGTCATTTGTGGCTGAATCGCAGACAACGGTCAATCTTTACGAAAAGGTCCCGCCCCAGAACCGCGAAGCTGAAATGAGCGTTTTGGGCGCGATGTTTTTTGACGAGATCGCGCTCGCAAAGGCCATCGAAGTTCTCTCGCCCGATTTTTTTTACGATCTCCGTCATCAGAATATCTTTAATGTCATGACAACCCTTTTTTCCCGCAATCAGCCCGTCGATCTCATCACGGTTTCTGAAGAGCTCAAAAAGAACAAGCAGCTGGAGGACCTTGGCGGGATCAGCTATCTCACTCAGTTGACGACGATCGTTCCGACTGCCGCCAACATTGAACATTACGCCCGTATCGTCAAGGACAAAGCGCTTCTGCGCAAGCTCATCCAGTCCGGAACGCAGATCGTTCAGAACAGTCTTGAAGCCGACGGGAATGCCCGCGAGATGATCGATAGCGCCGAGAAAATGATCTTCGATATCGGCCAATCCCAGATCGAAAACAAGACCGTCCAAATCAAAGACATCATCCATGAGAGTATGGAAACGATCGATCAGCTGTTTCAGCGCAAGGAGCACATCACGGGTCTGGCAACCGGCTTTCATGAGTTTGACACAAAAACCGCGGGGCTTCAGCCCTCGGATTTGATCATTGTCGCGGGCCGTCCTTCGATGGGAAAATCCGCTTTTGCGACGGCGATCGTGGAGCATGTGGGGATCAACCTTAAGAAACCCGTCGTTGTTTTTTCGCTTGAAATGAGTAAAGAACAGCTCGTGCAGAGGATGCTCTGTTCCCACGCCCGGGTGGACGCCCAAAAAGTCCGTACCGGTTATCTTTCTCATCAGGATTGGCCGAAACTTACGAATGCCGCCGGCAAGCTTTCTGAAGCGCCGATCTTTATTGACGATACCCCGTCTCAGACCGTGCTCGAGATCCGCGCCAAGGCGCGCCGTCTCAAAATGAAAAATGATATTTCCCTGATCGTCATCGACTATTTGCAGCTCATGCAGGGTTCCAGATCGTCGGAGAATCGCCAGCAAGAGATTTCCGAGATCTCCCGTTCGCTCAAGGCTCTTGCCCGCGAGGTTCGGGTGCCCGTGATCGCGGTGAGCCAGCTTTCCCGCGCCGTGGAGCAAAGGACCGGCAACCGTCCGCAACTTTCCGATCTTCGCGAGTCCGGAGCTATCGAGCAGGACGCCGATGTGGTCGTGTTTCTCTTTCGCGAGGAATATTACAATCAGACGGAAGAAAACAGGAACAAAGCCGAGGCGATCATCGCCAAACAACGCAACGGTCCCGTCGGGACGGTCCCGCTTGTATTTCTCAAAGAATGGACCCGTTTTGACAACCCTGAATTTTTCCGCTCAGAGGAATCCGCATGAAGCGTTTTATAATCCTGCTTTTAGGTCTGGCGTTTTTCGCATGCCACACGTTACCGGGTTTGGCTGAGGAAACGGCGACTCAGCAAACGGCAACCGATACGGCCGCGGCAACACAGTCGACCCCCACGGTTTCTTCCGAAAATAAAGAAGGAACCGCGACGGTTCCCGCGCCCGCGGCTCCGGTTTCGAAGCCGGCCGTTCAAACCACTGCACCCGCTCCTTCCATGCAAGCCGCTCAGTCCGAAGCTCCTTCCAAGAAAAAAGTCGTGGCGGTAGAAGTGCGCGGAAACCGTATCGTAAGCACCCATACCATCCTGAGCAAGATCCAGACCAAACAGGGACTCGCGCTCAAACAACAGACGGTCAATGAGGATATCAAACGTCTTTACGCGACCGGATTTTTTGAGGATGTGAAATTGGAGGTGGAAGAGCTTCCCGAAGGATACAAGCTGATCGCGGAAGTGGAGGAAAAACCGATCATCAAGCAGATCACGATCGAAGGAGCCGCCTCTTTCAAGGAAGACAAGCTCCGCAAGACGCTGGGAGTGATCGAGGGGCAGATCCTGGACCGCAAGGCCGTCAAAAAAGGCGAGGAAGAGATCCGCAAGCTCTACGCGAACAAGGGGTTCCGTTTTGTGGATCTTCAGGCGACGGTGAACGTAGACCCCCAGACCCAAGAAGCCGTGATCACGGTCAAGATTTCTGAGGGAAAAAAGTTTAAGATCACCAAGATCTCCTTCGAGGGGGCGCATGCCTTCAAGGAAAAACAACTCCGCAAACTCATGAAAACGAAAGAGAAAATATGGTTCCTGTTCGGGACTTTTAAGGAAGGCGATTTCGAAAAAGACCTCGAAAAGATCAGTTTTTTCTATCAAAAGGAAGGTTATCTGGATGTCAAGGCGTCGCCGGATTTCAGCTACGACAAGGACCATAACACGATCCAGATACTGATCAAAGTCGACGAGGGCCCGCATTATGTGACCGGCGAGGTCAAGTTCAAGGGCAACACCCTTTTTCCGGAATCCGAACTTTGGCAGCAGCTTGAGATGCTTCCGGGACTGACCTATTCGCAATTCTATGTCGCGCAGGATATCGAAAAGATACGCCAGTTCTATTCGA
>JAHFHJ010000050.1:3159-6586 GCA_023246985.1 Candidatus Omnitrophota bacterium
CTTATCGCGTCTTTTCAGGGATGTCCTTCGCGTGGGAAGCGGATACACGCTGGAGCGCGTGAAGCTGACGGATGTTTCCGATAGCGCGCCCCTTTCCGTAACGGAGTTCAAGGGACCGGATTGGCTCTCCAGGCTTCGCGCTTTTACGACTTATGATAATCGCGACAATGTGTTTAATCCCTCCAAAGGCCGCGTGGTCAATCTGAGCGGCGAGTTGGTCGGGAGTTTCCTGGGCGGGGATCAGGAATTTTATATTTTAAGAACGGGATACACGGAATATTTTACGTTCCATAAAAAACATCAGATCGAAATTCAAGCCCGGTTGGCGACCTCGGATGCTTTTGGGAAATCATCCATGACGCCGGCCTATGACAGGTTCTTTGCCGGCGGTCTCGGCACGGTGCGCGGTTTTAATTACCAGCGCGTGGGTCCCCAAGAGGGGGGCGAAGCCGTCGGCGGCCAGACCCTGGCTATTTTGAATCTGGATTATACGTTTCCGTTGCCGTACCTGGAGGCTTTCCGCGGGGTGGTATTTCTGGACGCGGGTAATGTCAGCAAGGATGCTTACAATATTGATTTCAATCATTTCGCCGTAAGCGTCGGTCCCGGAATCAAGGTGAAGACGCCGATCGGGCCTTTGGCTTTTTATTACGGCCTCCCCATCGCGAACAGAGATACCGAGGACAGAAACGGCCGCTTTGAGTTCAGTTTGAGCCGTAGTTTCTGATACCGTTTTTAGATGATAGCGGTAGGGTACCGCAACCCCGTAAATTCGAATATCACGCGGGACTAAATCAGATGACCCGCAGTTCCATTCCGACAAAGGAGAAATATCATGAACCGTAAAATGATCGCAGGTTTTCTCGCCATGCTGATGATGCCGGGCTTGAGTCTTCCGGCTTTTGCCGCAGAGCTGAAAGTCGCCTATGTGGATGTGGGCGAAGTCTTCGACAATTACCAAAAAACAAAGGATCAAGACCTTGTTTTGAAAACTGCCGGCGAAGCCAAGGAAAAAGAACGCAATGACATGACAACGAAAATCCGTTCGATGGAAGATGAGCTTGCGCTTCTCGCGGCGGATGCCCGCGTCGCCAAGCAGGAACAGTTGATCGAAAAGAAACGCCAACTTGAGGATTTTGACCGCTCGATTCGTCAACAGCTTGCCGAACAGCGTGACAAGGTAGTGCGGGAGATCTTCCAGGAGATTGACGTCGTGGTCCAGGATCTTTCGGTCAAGGGCGGATACGATATGGTTTTTAACAAGCGCGTCTTGCTTGCCCAGAAGAAGAATTTTGATATGACGGCGCAGGTTTCTGCGGAACTCGCAAAAAAATATAAGAAGGCCTAAACCGGGAACGATGAAGCAAAGGACCCTTAAGACCCATACCGTTTTTGAAGGGGCAGGGCTCCATACCGGCCGGAAGGTGACGGTGTGCGTACGCCCGGCGGCGGAGAACGCGGGCATTCTTTTTTGCCGCGTGGATTTGGCGCCGAACCTCAAGGTCAGGGCTTCGATCGAGAATGTCCGTTCCGATGAGATGCGGCAGACCGCGATCGCGGTAGGTTCCGGTCGCGTTCGTACAATCGAGCACCTCATGGCCTCTTTTCACGGGCTTGGGATCGATAACGCTTTGGTGGAGATCGACGGGGAAGAAGTGCCCGGGATGGACGGAAGCGCGCTGGCATTCACGAACGGGTTGATCGCCGCGGGGCTTGAAGAGCAGAACGCGGAGCGGAAATTCCTCGAGATCCAAGAACCCGTTTTTGTCGATCAAGGGGATCAATCGATCGTAGTGCTTCCATCCTCTTCATTTTCGATCTCGTATATGCTGAGTTATCGCGATGCGGATCTTCTGGACCAGTATCTGACGCTGCCGATCTTGCCGGAGATCTTTGAGCGGGAGGTGGCCCCGGCCCGGACCTTTTGCCTCAAGAAAGAAGCCGAGCTGCTGCTTTCCCAAGGGTTCGGGAAAGGCGCGAATCCTTCGAATACGCTCATTTTTGAAAAAAATAAACCGCTCCAGAACAGCCTGCGGTTTGAGAATGAAGCTTGCCGCCATAAAATGGCCGATATTCTGGGAGATCTTTTTTTATGCGGAAAATTCATCCGCGGGCACGTGATCGCTTCCCGGAGCGGACACGCTCTTAACATCGAACTCGTGAGGAAATTGATGATGACTCATCCCGCCAAACCCGAACCGCTTTCAAAGACCCTGACCGTCGAGGATATCCAGAAGATCATTCCGCACCGCTATCCGTTCCTGTTCGTGGACCGGATCGAGAATTTTGAACCCGGGCTTCGCGCAACGGGCATTAAACAAGTCACCATGAACGATTATTTCTTTCAGGGGCATTTCCCGGGACATCCGGTGATGCCGGGGGTGCTGATCGTTGAAGCCATGGCGCAGGTGGGCGGCGTGATTATGCTGGGTGAACCCGAGCATCGGGGCAAGATCGCCTATTTTATGAGCGTAGACAGCGTGAAATGGCGCAGTCCCGTGCTTCCGGGCGATACGCTCCGGATGGAAGTCGAGGTCTTGAAAAAACGGGCCAAATTCGGCCAATGCGCCGGTAAAGCCTATGTGGGAGACAAACTTGTATGCGAAGCGGATGTGAAGTTCGCAATGGTCGATCGGGAATGATCCATCCCACGGCGATCGTTCATCCGGACGCTGTTTTAGGCGAAGGGGTGGAGGTCGGTCCCTGGGCTATCATCGCGGGTACGGTAAAAATCGGAGCGCGCACAAAGATCGGGCCGCGCGTGACGATCGAAGGACACACCACGTTGGGGGAAGACAACGTGATCTTCACCGGCGCGGTGGCCGGAAGTCTCACGCAGGACCGGAAATTTAACGGTGGCGTAAGCTACCTTAAGATCGGCGATCGCAACACGATCCGCGAATATGCGACTCTCAATCCCGGGACTCTGGACGGTACTGAGACCGTGATCGGGAACGATAATCTTCTCATGGCCTACGCGCACGTCGCTCACGATTGTATCATTCATAATGGCGCGACGCTCGCCAATAACGCGACGCTCGCGGGACACGTGATCGTAGAAGATAAGGCAATCATCGGGGGCCTGAGCGCGGTGCATCAATTTGTCCGGATTGGAAAATTATCGATCACGGGAGGTTGCTCCAAGGTCGTGCAGGACATTCCTCCTTTCATGATGGTCGACGGCCATCCGGCGCGGGCCTTCGGGATCAATACCGTGGGGTTGGACCGCGCGGGATTCTCCAAAGAAGAAAAATCTTCCATCAAGAAAGCCTTCAAGGTCATCTTTAAGTCCGGCCTTATCTTAAAAAATGTTATCAAGCAGATCCGACAGGACATCCCTTCAAGCCCTTCCCTTCAGACGCTCGTTGAATTTTTGGAAAAGTCCGAACGGGGCATTTGCGGATAACCGGCTTCGTGAGAAATAGCG
>JAHFHJ010000050.1:6718-9316 GCA_023246985.1 Candidatus Omnitrophota bacterium
ACATAAATGGTAGTTGGGGTTGCCCCATCCCGCCCCCTTGGCGGGATGATAAGGGTTGGGACTAACGGGGTCAATCATGAAGACCATGGGCATTATCGCGGGGAACGGGCGTTTTCCCATCTTGGTGGCGGAAGAGGCCAAACGAGCGGGATACCGGGTCGTGACCTGCGCCATCGAACAGGAAGCCGAGCCGGTCCTCGAAAAGCTTTCCGATGCCTTCTCGTGGGTCAAGGTCGGCGAGCTGAAGAAGCTCTCGAAATTTCTGAAAGAAGAAGGCGTTCATGAAGCCATCATGGCCGGCAAGATCGAGAAGGTGCGTTTTTTTAAGGAAAATGTCCGCCTGGATCTCGATATGATGGCGGTTCTCGTCAAATTGAAGGATCACAAAGACGACTCTCTTCTGGGCGGGATTGCGGATTATCTTTTTAAAAAAGGGATCGTGCTCCAGGATTCCACCTGTCTTCTCAAATCCATGATGCCCGGACCGGGACTTCTCGGGAAAAAAAAACCTTCCCAATCCGTTATGGAGGATATTGATTTCGGTTTTGAAATGGCGCAGAAGATCTCCGGGGCGGATATCGGGCAGACCCTGGCCGTGAAGAACAAGACCGTGCTTGCGGTGGAGGCCATCGAAGGCACCGATGAGGCGATCCGCCGGGGCGGGGCTTTGGGCCGCGGCAAGATCGTGGTGGTGAAAGTGGCCAAGCCCGGTCAAGACATGCGTTTTGATGTTCCGGCCGTAGGGCTCAAGACTCTGGAGGTTTTGATCGAGGCAAAAGCCGAAGCGTTCGCGTTCGAAGCGCACAGTACTCTTTTTTTCGGCAAAGATATTTTTGTGGAGAAGGCCAATCGTGCGGGCATCGTTCTTTACGGGGTAAGCGACAGGCCCTAGTTCCCAGACCTATTCATTTCAACGAAGTTGAAATTGGGGCAATCCCGACTACCCTTTATGAAAAGAAAATTAAAGTCGGGATAGTCCCAATTCCTATCATCCCGCATCTGGCGGGATGGGGTCCTCCCGACTACTATTTTAAAAAAGAAATGAAAGCCCGGATAGAAAGAAAAAGAGGAAACCGTGAAAGGGACCAAAGAAAATTTTTCGGGCGGGCCGCAACGCGGAACCCAGGAACTCGCCGTGCTTTATGAGATCACCCGTCACATGAGCGCCCCCTACGAACTTGCCGAGCGGATGAAAAAGGTGTTGGATGTACTCCACGAGAAGATGGGGATGCACCGCGGGACTCTGACGCTTCTTGACGCCGAAGGCGAGAACCTGACGATCGAAATCGCGCATGGACTGGACGACCAGGCGATCAAGAAGGGCCGTTACAAGGTCGGCGAAGGGATCACGGGGAAGGTCGTGGAGGCCGGAGAACCCATCGCAATTCCCAATATCGGGGAAGAACCGCTCTTTCTCAATCGTACCGGCGCGAGGAAGGATTTTCGCCGCAATCGCATCGCGTTCATCTGTGTTCCCATCAAGATCGACCAGGAAACCCTCGGGGCACTCAGCGTAGATCGTCTTTTTGAGGGGGATGTTTCGCTCGACGAGGATCTGAGACTTTTAACCATCATCAGCTATATCATCGCGCAGGCGGCCGCCAATTACCGGACGCGGGCAAGGGAGCGCGCGCAGCTACAGTCCGAGAATATCGAGCTCAAGCGGGAGCTCGCCAGAAAATTCCATCCGACCAACATCATCAGTGAAAGCAAACGGATGGAAGAGGTCTATCACGCGATCGAGATGATCAGTCCGACCCGTTCCACCGTGCTTTTGCTCGGGGAAACCGGGACGGGCAAGGAGCTTGTGGCCCACGCGCTTCATTATTCCAGCTATCGCGCCAAGGGGCCTTTTGTGAAAATCTCCTGCGCGGCGCTTCCGGAAACGCTTCTTGAGAGCGAACTGTTTGGCTACGAAAAGGGAGCCTTTACGGGGGCGGCCGAGACAAAGCCGGGCCGTTTCGAAATGGCGAACGGCGGAACGCTTTTTCTGGATGAGATCGGGGACATTTCCGCCCAGATGCAGGTGAAACTTCTCCGCGTGCTTCAGGAGCGGGAATTTGAGCGCGTGGGCGGCACCCGGACGATTCGCATCGATGTGCGGGTGATTGCGGCCACGAACCGTGATCTTGAGAAGGCTGTTCGCGAGAAGCAATTCCGTGAAGACCTCTATTATCGGCTCAATGTGGTTCCCATTTTTTTACCCCCCCTCCGGGAGCGGAGGGAAGATATCCCGCTTCTGGTGTCCCACTTCCTCAAAAAATCTGCGCTCGAGAACGGTAAAAAAGTCCAGTATATTTCTGATGCAGCCATGAAATATCTCATGGACTATTACTGGCCCGGAAATATCCGGGAGCTTGAGAATGTGATCGAAAGGGCCGTGATCCTCAGTAAATCTGATACACTAGAGATCGACCTGCTTCCGATCCCCGGGCAGAAGGATCATCCCGCGGCGATCCATCTGAAGCCCGTGATCAATTCAATCGAAGGAGAAGAAAACGGCGTCGAGGCCGCTTCATTGTCCGATGCGGTCGAAATTCTGGAAAAGAAGATGATCCGAGAGGCCCTCCAGAAAAGCCGGGGTAACCAGCGTAAGGC
>JAHFHJ010000051.1:0-5723 GCA_023246985.1 Candidatus Omnitrophota bacterium
CGCGAACTCCGCGGAACCCCGCGGAATTCGTATGGACTTCAACCTCCGGAAAATGAGCGCTCTTCAGGATCGCCGTTTTGTTCTTTTGGGAATACCACCCCAGAACGGGATGATGTTCGATCCAGATATTTTCCGGGGCCTGGACCCAACTCAGCCGCGGTTTTTCCTGGAATTTCACGCGATCGATTCCGACCACACGTAAGACAAATTCGCCGAGCGTGAACGCGAAGATCAGCGAAACTAACGCGATCAAAAGATTCTTCTTCATAACTCCAGGCCATCAAACGATTAAAGGTGATAGACCCCAGACAAATTGGTGTTCAGGTTAACAGAAATCGAGTGAGCCGGCAATTGACTTTCCGTCAGAAAAACATTAATCTTGCGCCCATGAATTCTAACCCGTTCATCAGCTTCATTACACCGGTCTATAACGAAGAAGAGAATATCGCAAGGATGCTCGCGAACCTTTTCGCCATTCTGAAAGCCCATCCGGAATGGAACTGGGAAGTCATTCTTATCGAGGATGGCAGCCGGGACAAGACCCGCGAGGTCCTCCAGACCGAAACCCCAAAATATCCAAATACTCAGCTCCTGATCCATGAAAAAAACCAGGGCTATACTTGCTCGCTCAAGGACGGGATTGCGGCTGCTCGCGGCCAATATCTGATGTATGTCGGCGCGGACGAAGAGTTTGACTCCTCCGAAATTCCCAAATTCGTGGAGGTCCTCCGCAAAGGTGAAACCGACGTGCTCTTGGGCGTGCGTTGGCAAAGAAACGCCTATCAGCTTTTCCGATTTTTTCTTTCGGTGATCTACATTTTCACGTTGAATTATCTTTTCAAGATCCGCATCAACGACTACAACTGGTCGCAGGCCTGGAGCCGGAAAGTCCTCGACCGGATCGATCTGACCTCGAAATCACTCTTTGTTCTGCCCGAGATCATCGTGAAGGCCCACGATCTCGGTTTCCGCATCAAAGAGATTCCCTCCAACCACCGCGGCCGGCAATGGGGAAAATCCTCGGTCAATATGAAAATCATGGGTTTTGCCCTCTGGGAAGGTCTGAAGTTCTGGGGATACCGCCGCTCGAAGCATTACAAGGCCGGGAAGTAAGAATCAAAACTGGGTTTTAGGCTTGGATTTGCGTGTCGCGCATAAGGTCGGCGCCGACGGAGAGGGCCTTTTCGTTAACATAGATCAGGTCTTTGCGGAGCCCCTTGAACACCTTCCCAAGAACTTTGACCGCACTCGCCATTTTCACAATACCGGTTTTCTGGATCGCGGCACCGAGCATGATCATGTTCGTCACGCGCTCATTGCCGATCTCACGGGCGATTTGTGTCGCGGGAATCTGGATGATCCGGCCGGTGGTTTGGGCTGGATCCACCCGGCTCACTTGAGAAGAGTCGATAAAAAAAAGCCCGTCGGGACGCGTCTTCGTCTTGAATTTTTCATAAGCGGCCTGACTTAATACAAATCCAAGCGTTGCCTCATCGATGATCGGACAATCGATCTCCTGATCCGAGATAATCACAAAGCTGTGAGAGGCGCCGCCGCGGACCTCCACGCCATAGGAGACCATGCCGAGAATATGACGACCCTCCTCCAGCGCGGCATGGGCGAGAATGTTCCCCGCCAGCACCACGCCTTGTCCCCCGAAACCCGCAACGAAGATCTTTTCTTCTATCATCCGTCCGCATCTCTGAATTTTTTGATCGGAAAATAGCCTGCCATCTCATTTCCCACGAACTGACACGCTTCTTTCCCGCCCATTTTCCAATGGGTGGGACACATCGAAAGGACTTCCACAAATGAGAAACCCTTTCCTTCGATCTGATTTTGAAAGGCCTTGCGGATGGCCTGTTTAGCCCGCTGCATATGAGGGGCGTCATGCACGGCGACTCGCTCGATAAAAACAGGGCTCGCCAGCGTTTCGAACATTTCGCAGATCCGTAAAGGCGCTCCGGTCTCAGTCGCCATTCTTCCTTTCGGAGTGGTAATAGTTTGCTGCCCAATCAACGTCGTAGGCGCCATCTGTCCCCCGGTCATCCCATACACGGCGTTGTTGATGAAGATCATGGTGATGTTTTCGCCCCGATTCGCGCAGTGAATCGTTTCCGCAAGCCCGATCGAAAGAAGATCTCCATCCCCGCCATAGGCAAACACGATATTATCGGGCCGCATCCGTTTGATCCCCGTGGCGACTGCCGGGATCCTTCCGTGAGGACATTCGATGATATCGCAGTTGAAATAGTCATAAAGGAGCACGGCGCATCCGACCGGCGCGGTCCCGATCGTGCGCTCCCGAATTCCAAGTTCGTCCATCACTTCGCCGATAATGCGCTGGGCGATCGTATGCCCGCAAACAGGGCAATAGTGCATCCGCCCGGGTCGGATGGTTTTTTCTTCGGCATTCATCGCTTCGCAACCTCCAAGATCTCCGCCAAAAGTTCCTTGGGCTTGGGGTACCACCCGCCGCCCCGGCCCATAAAATCGATCCGCGGCCTTAGATCCGTTCCGAAAAACGCAAGTTTGACATCCTCGATCATTTGCCCCTGGCTCATTTCGACCACCAGGAGCTTCTGGCAACGGACAGCGACAGCTCTGAGAGCCAGTGCGGGAAAAGGCCAAAGCGTGATAGGGCGAAAGAGACAAGCCTTGATGCCGCGTTCACGGGCTTTCTTCACGGCCCAGTGCGCGATCCTCGCAGGCGTTCCGTAGGCCACCACGGCGATCTCGGCATCCTCCATATCGCAGGCTTCGGAAAGCTGAAGCTCCCGAGTGATCCTATCGTACTTCGCCTGAAGCTCTATGTTCTTTGCTTCCAGAGCATCCTTTTTTTGAAGATAAAGCGTTTGAATCACATTGGGTTTTCTGCCCTCACAGCCCGTAAGGGCCCAATCTTTAGGTACCGGTTTGTCGTGGGGACTGAGTTCGCGGAATTCGATCGCTTCCGCCATCTGTCCCAAAATACCGTCCGCCAGAAGCATCACGGGATTGCGGTAATGATCGCCGAGATCGAAAGCCCGGATCGTGAGGTCATACATCTCCTGAACGGACCAAGGCGCTAAAACAATAAGGCGATAATCTCCATGTCCGCCGCCGCGCGTCGCCTGGAAATAATCCGCCTGAGAGCCATCGATATTTCCAAGGCCCGGTCCCCCGCGCATAATATTCGCGATAAAACACGGGATCTGGGCCGCGGCAATAAAGGAAAGGGCTTCCTGCATCAGACTGATCCCGGGACTTGAGGAAGAGGTCATGGCCCGCGCTCCGGTCGAAGCAGCGCCGAAGACCATATTGATCGCGGCAAGTTCTGATTCCGCCTGGAGAAAAACGCCGCCCGCGGCCGGAAGCGCCTGCGCAAGGTACTCGCTCACCTCATTCTGGGGCGTGATCGGGTAACCCGCGTAGAAACGACATCCCGCCCGGATCGCGGCCTCCGACATCGCCACATTCCCCATCACAAGTGTTTTTTCAGTTTCCATAGGAATTCTTTGATTGGCCATCGCAAGCCCACCGAAGGGGGCGCGGCAATCTGTTGTTTGGGGATGGCTGCCCCCAGCCGCTTCGCTTTGCGAAGCAAACCGGCAAGAGTCGCAATGTGCCTATAACGCAGCATTTTCGCTATTCTACGGAAAGTCTCGGTCAAAACAACATCTAAGAACGGATACGGTAAACGCTCACGGGGTAACCGCCGCGCACGCGCGGCAAAATATCGTTCCAAAGAAAAGGCCCGCCGGTCATGGTAAGTCCGTCATGAAGCGTCAGATCGCCGGCATCGCGGTACGGCGAGAATGTCATGATGCGATCTGCATTCGCCAAAAGCTCCGCATAAAAGGGATCCTCTTTCGGGCGCAGGGCATCGACCAAAAACACATATTCGATCCCCTCTTGTTGCAAGGTTTTCACATCGAAGGGAATGCGCGGCTCATCGAATAAAAATCCGGACTCCCCCGGCGCTTGGCTCAAGAAGAAGAGTTCGAATGAAGGCTGCTGTGGGTGAGATAGAAGCGCGTCAATCCGGCGGATCTTTGCGGCGGATTGGAATCCCGTTTGCGCCTGGAATCTTTTATGCTCGAGCTGTTTTAAAGAAAAAGCCAAGCGGGGCATATAAAATCCCCAGTCCAAGGCCAAGCGACTCCCGTTCGGAATGCCGCTTTCCGCCCAATCCTTTGCGACTGTTCTCACATCCGGTTTTGACATAAGCCGATCCCAATGGACCGTTTTGAGGACCGAGGGCAGAACCGCGAAAGGAATCAGGATCCAGAACAGGAGATTGGATCTTTTCCTCAACTTCGTGAGGCACTGAACGGCGAGAATCATCATGAACGGTAGGAGCGGAAGGACATAGCGGTCGTACGGCTGCCCGAACCGGCAAAGAACGGCGTAATAGCCGAACACAAACACTGCAACCGCTTGGGACATGAGATCTCTTCCCCAAAGGGCTCTGAAAGCCCCCAGAAGCGCTAAAACGAGCATCGGCCACCCCATAGCCCCGGCCAGCGAATAAGTCAAATGGTGGAACCATGGAAATCCCCCGCTATTGGCGCTCGACTGCGCGGCGATCTCCTTCATGAAAAAAGAATAGTCCAGGATCGCATAGAGATTCAGCGCGAAGAATATTGCAATCGCCGTCATGCCTGCGAGGCTCCAGGACGGGACCCATCGTTTCCATGGAACAGTTCGAAAGCATATCCAGAAATACGGGATCGCGAGAAAAACCCCGTTGTACTTTACGGCCGTCGCAAGACCGATCGCAACACCCGCGCATAAATGCAAGGAGACAGACCCTTTAATGCTTTCAGAGGGTCTATCCCCTTCAGCAATGCGGAGGATAACCCCAAAACCCAACAAAAGGACAAAGATGAGCGGGATATCGGCATAGATGTAATGCGAATCGCGGACATGGAGAAAATTGACCGCGAGAAAGAAGCTCGCCCACAAAGCCGTCGTTTCACCGGAAAGTCGTTTTACGATCCGATAAAGGACATAAACCGAAGCGGTGCCGAGAAAAGCTCCAAAAATAATGCGCGCGATCAGATAAAACGAGGACGGATCAGAAAAAAAGAGGCGTTCGAATTCCCCCAGGGTATGAAAAAAGCCCGTTCCCCGGCCGAGGACATAATAGACGCCATAGCAGATAAAAAGCAGCTCGCTGACCAGAGGCGGGATTTTGAAGAAATGCGGGTTCAGATCCCCCATCCCGTAAGCCAGCGCGTGATTAACAACGATCGGTTCGTCCGCGTGGTAAAGGTAAGGAAGGCCAAAATGAATCCCCCAGAGACGAAGAGCCAGGGCAAGCGCCAGGATCGCAAGTACGGAAAAGGATCTTGGAGAGATCGCGAAACCTTTCATCGCGAATGAAGGCTGCGGATCCTCAGGACATCCCAAAGCATCACGAGAGGATCCCAGAGGACCCGGACGCGGCTTTGCGCGGAATTGCGCCAGATCACGGGAAGTTCCAAAAGACGAAATCCAAGTTTTTGCGCGAGAAAAACGATTTCCACATCAAAACTAAATCCCTCGAGTTTTTGAAGGCCGAAAAGTCTCCGGGCGGCTTCGCGCCGAAAGCATTTGAACCCGCACTGCGAATCGTGGATCCCTTTGAACGCGAAGAAGCGGGCGATGGAATTAAAAACTTTCCCCATGGCCTCTCGGAGAGCATTCTGATGGATCATGACCTGGGAGCCCGGAAGCGCCCGCGAACCGATCACGACATC
>JAHFHJ010000051.1:5823-9278 GCA_023246985.1 Candidatus Omnitrophota bacterium
CGCGTCTGATGCCCGTCGCCAAAGACCGTCAGAGGCTTTCCGGTCAGGGCTTGGGACAGGAACGCCGGGATCGCGCGACCGTCCCTGAGACGCATCCGGGGCCCATAGGTATTGAAAATGCGTACGATCTTGGTGTTCAGTTGATGCGTCCGGTGGTACGCCATGGTAATGGCTTCGGCGAAGCGCTTGGCTTCATCGTAAACACCGCGCGGGCCGATCGGATTCACATTCCCCCAGTACGCCTCGGTCTGGGGATGGACGAGAGGATCCCCATAAACTTCCGAGGTCGAGGCCAGGAGAAATGCCGCTTTTTTTTCTTTGGCGAGTCCGAGAGCATTATGCGTTCCGAGCGCGCCGACTTTCAGAGTCTGGATCGGAAATTGTAAATAATCGAGCGGGCTTGCCGGTGAAGCAAAATGCAGGACATAGTCCGCAGACCCCGGAATCCGGAGGGGTTTACTGACATCATGGCGGATCAGTTTGAATGCGGAGTTCTTTTTCAGAGGCGCGATATTCCGTTCGTTGCCCGTGAGAAAATTGTCGACCGCAATGACGCGGCATTTCTTCTCCAGGAACCGCTCACAAAGATGCGATCCGAGAAATCCTCCGCCGCCCATGATCACGCATGTTTTCCGGATCGGCATCAGGCGGTATTCTCCTTTTCCGCGGCTTGGGCCTTTGCCTTTGCTTCCAAGACGGCCAGCTCCGTCTTCAATTTCGGCAGGAATTCAAGAGTCGCCTCCTCCCAAGGCCGAAGTTTCAGCCCCAACACCTTCGCTGTTTTTTCAAGTGACAGGACGGAATTTTCCGGCCGCGGCGCGGGACGCTTGAGATGCGCGCTTGGGATATCCTTGATCTTGACGGCCCCGAGTCCGGCCCCTTTGAGAATGAAACGGGCATAATCCGCCCAGTGAACAGTCCCGGAATTCCCCAGGTGAAAGATCTCGCGCGTGGCGCTCTGAGCGAAAAACAATTCCTTTTTGTTGAGCAGGAGTTCGCGCATGGCTTGTGCCACATCCCATGACCATGTCGGACGACCGATCTGGTCATCGACCACGTTCATCTTGGTCGCCGCCGCGGCTTGCCGCAGAATGGCTTTGGGAAAACAACGGCCCCAGATCCCAAAAAGCCAGGTAATGCGGAATATTAAAGCGCGCTTTGCGGCGCGAAGGATATACTCTTCCCCCATCCTTTTGGTTTTACCGTAAAAGCTCAAGGGATGGGGAACATCCTCCTCCCGGTAGTCCCCTTTTTTATTGCCGTCAAAAACATAATCGGTGCTGTAAAAGATCACCGGAGCATCGATTTCGTTGGCGGCATCCACCACATGCTCGGTCGCCGCAACATTATTTTCCAAGGCTTCCTCATGATGCTCTTCGCAATAATCCACATCAGTCATCGCGGCCGTATGAATGATCGCCTCCGGCCGGTGGCTTAAGACGGTATCGCGGGTCTTGCGGGCCTGCGTCAGATCGCAAATATCGTAGGGAACGGTCAGGTGCGTGACGGGGCGCCGCTCAAGCCCGATGACCTCAAACTCGGCTTTGAGGCTCTCGGTAAGATCGGTTCCGAGCATCCCTCCCGCGCCCGTGATGAGGATCTTCATCCGAGGCGAGGAGCTCATGATTTCACCGTATACTTGTCATGTTTCAGCGGGCGCCACCAAGCGGGATTCTCCCGATACCATTTTGCGGTCGCCGCGAGACCCTTATCAAAACTCCAGCGTGGCCGGAAGCCCAGCTCTTTAAGCTTGTCAAAATTAACCGCATAGCGAAGGTCATGGCCCAAACGATCCGCGACACAACGGATCATTTCCTTGCCTTTTTTGAAATGGCGAAGGATTGCGTTGGTCAGCTCGCGATTGCTCATTTCGTGATGGGCCCCCACATTGTAGGTCTCACCCGCTTTCCCCTTCTCCAGGACCAGAAGAAGCGCGCGGCAAGCATCCTCAACATAGATCCAATCCCTCCGATTTCTTCCGTTGCCGTAAAGCGGTACGGTCTTCCGTTCGAGAAGATTCGTCACAAAAAGCGGAATAACCTTTTCCGGAAATTGATAAGGCCCAAAATTATTCGTACAGCGTACGATCATGGCCGGGTGCTTGAAAGTTTTCTGGAATGAGCGCACCAAAAGATCGGCGCCGGCCTTGGACGCGGAATAAGGACTGTTGGGCAAAAGTTTTTTCCGTTCATCCGCATAACCTTTCGCGATCGATCCATAGACCTCATCGGTGGACATATGGACGAAACGCCGCGTACCGCAGGCCAGCGACGCTTCGAGAAGCGAGGCCGTCCCCAGGATATTGGTTTTGAGAAAATCATCCGCATTTGCAATGGACCGATCGACATGAGTCTCCGCGGCGAAATGCACGACCGCGGAAACTTTTTTCATAAGTTTGAGGACAAGTTTCTTATTCGTGATATCGCCCTTCACAAACTGGTACCGCGGGGAGCGCTTCAGATCGCAGAGATTGGCGGGGTTGCCGGCATAGCTCAGTTTATCGAGGTTGATGACGCTCCAGCACGGACGGTGTTTGAGAAAATAGCGGATAAAGTTGGAACCGATGAACCCGCAGCCCCCGGTGACCAAAAGCCGTTTCATGATGCCTTGTAACCTCGGTGGCGGGCCACGAGCGCATTGGCGCGATGCAGAGACTCGAATGTTCCCGCGTCGGTCCAATATCCCTTCAGAAGATCGTATTTCAGAACTCCGCGCTTAAGATACCCGTTATTCACATCCGTGATCTCCAATTCGCCGCGGCGGGAAGGCTTCAGCGTTCTAATAAAGCTGAAAACTGAAGCATCGTACATATAGATGCCGACGACCGCATAGGAACTTTTAGGATGCTTGGGTTTTTCGATAATGCCCGTAATCTTGCCGTTTTTGAGGGTGGCAACGCCAAATCGTTCCGGGTTCGGCACTTTTTTAAGAAGCACCCGGGCGCCCTCCTTTTGCCCGGCAAACCGCCGGACCTGCGGCGTCATATCGTCCTGGACGATATTGTCTCCAAGGATCACGACCATCTTTTCGTGACCCACGAAGTGTTCGGCAAGGCCAAGCGCATGCGCGATCCCGCCCTCGCCTTCCTGATAGGTATAATTGATATGCTTGAGGCCGAACTGTTTTCCATTACCGAGAAGCTTGAGAAAATCCCCGGAGGAGTTGCCTCCGGTGACGACAAGAATATCGCGCACCCCGGCGCGAACGAGGGTCTCGATGGGATAATAGATCATCGGCTTGTCATAGACCGGAAGAAGATGCTTATTGGTGACTTTTGTAAGCGGAAAAAGCCGCGATCCTAACCCTCCCGCCAGAATAACGCCTTTCATGGCTCCCCCCTTGGAGACAGGAAGCGCTTCAGACGATTGCGTAAAAAGCGTTTTCCCATTCCCATTTTGAAAATCGCTCACTGGCGAAGCATCATGTGCATCATCACAAGCTTCGTCATAAATAAG
>JAHFHJ010000160.1 GCA_023246985.1 Candidatus Omnitrophota bacterium
TACAAAGGAAGTGACGCCGCCGGCGGCCGTTTGGGCCGGGGGCAGATGGTGGCGCGTCCTTTTTCCACCCGGGCGCTTGAAAATATTGTCAAGCATATTGCGCGTTATCCGGGGGACATCGACCGTGTCCGCAGCGTGATCAAGCGCTTTTATCCTTTTGATCAGGAAGTCGAGAATCAGGACCAGGTCACGAACGTTGAGGCGGTTCTGGACAGTTACGGCCTTCTTAAAACGGACCAGGCCGTCCGCTTTTCCGCGAAGGATCTCGAAGGTCCGGTCTATATTGCGAAAGGCAGTCAACAGTTCCTGAAATTCAAAGATATCGAAGTTCCGGTGCGTCCGGATGCTCCGAAAAGCATGGAGGACATTCCGTGGGACCGGCGCATGGACTGGACGCCGACCAACCTCCGTTATCTTTATGACATCCTGCAGGATTTCAGGGCGGGCAACCATATGCTTTTTACCGGAGAGGCGGGAACGGGCAAAGACCTGATCGCGGCGTATCTGAGCGCGCTCATTTACGGAAAATCCGTGGAAGTTTTTAACGTGACCAATAATACGCTGGTGGAGGATATTGTGGCGTACCTGGGTCTCGGAGAAGGCGAGAAGGTGGACGCAAACGGTCAGATCGCGGGAGTGGGAAAGAACGAGACCGGGATCGTGCCGGCCTACGTGATCCGCGCCATGCGCGCCGGGCGGCCGCTGATTCTGAGCGAAATAAACAAGGGCAAGCCCGAAGTGCTGGCCGCGCTCAACAATATTCTTCAATTCGGCTGGATCGATCTGGCCAACGGAAAGCGGATCTACGCCCAACCCGGATTCTGCATTATCGGGACCATGAACCCGTCCGGGGACTCGCGTTACCTCGGTAATTTCCGGATTTCCGGAGAATGCATAGCCCGTTTTTCACTCCACCGTTTTGCGAATGTGCCGGAGTCTGAAGAGATCGGGATGCTCCTTCAATTCAACAAACGAATGCGTTCGGAGCACCCGGATGGCGCTTCCTTCAGCCTCCTTAAGGAAGAGCTGATCGGACGTCTGGTACAAATGGTCGGGGAACTCCGGACCGGCACCTTCTCGCATCCGGTTTCCATGCGCGCCCTGAAGAGGATCATCGTGGAACTGGCCGAGTATCCGGAAACTTACGGGAATGACCTTGAAGAACTTCTGAAGGGCGCGATCTTCTTCCATGAGGAAAGCGAGCGGGAAAAACTGATGAAGGCTGCGGTTGACAAGAAGGTCGGGGAATATGCGGGGACCGGCCAGAACAGGAAGTTCGTCGGTTCCATGAGCGAAATCGTCGATGATGTGATCGAGACCGGGGATAAAAAGCTTGACGGTCTGCTCCATGAATTCAAAACCGGCAGAAACGACCCGGAAAAGGTTCTGGAGAGCTTAAAATCAATCGATGTCTTCATTCAGCAGCAGGTAAAAAAATCCTCCGCATCCTCAAGGGAAGCCATGAGGAAGGCCGCTAAATTTTATAAAAAAATTTTCGCGGCCAAGAACCGGACACTGTTTGACGGAGTGATACTCCTGTGGATGACGCATATCGGCGCCGGTCTGTCCGATCCGGAGAAGAGCGCTCCGCTCCCGGAGTTTAAGGAAATCATTCCGGCCCAGGGAAAGTGGGATCTGAAGGGCTCGCCTGAAAGCGGCCGCAAAGCGATCGGAGAGAAAATCAGCGGCATTCTTCGCGTCAAAGGACAGACCCATGTCATCGCGTTCCTGGAGTTTGACGGGCTGACCTTTCTGACGGTTTCTGACAAAGTCCCGGATGAAGACGCCCTGAAAGAGATCGATGGAGGGCTTGGGCTCGTGCTGCTCGGAGAATCTATGGGCATGTCCCCGGAGATCGCGGAGATCTTTGCGGGTTATGCTTCGCTCATGGGCAAGGTGAAAGAAGAAGCTTCCCGGGTCGCCGCATCGGCCAAGGGGGCCAGAGAGGTCGCGGCTCTCGCCCGTCAGTGTTCGCTGAAAACGGAATACAAGAACGCGGGATTGTCGCAGGAAACTCTGGAAGTATGGGCCGGTCTTTGGATGACCCAGCAGGCTCCGCCGCTTCTCGCGGGAAAACGGGAACAACTCCAAAAACTACTGGGGGCGCTCACTCTAAACGATGCGCAGATGCGGGCCATGTACCATGCCGTTCAATACCTGGACCCGCAGATGACGGATGTCAAAATGCCCGATTCATGGGTCAAGGCCGCGCGTTCGGAAGTGCGGCCGAAAGCCGGTGCTTTCGGCACAAGCGGGAACTTCGGAAGTCGAAACTCAGTAGTTTCGACACTGGAAAAGCATTTAAATCCTGAAGATTTAAATACCGCCGGACGTTCCGAAGCGCGGCACGAAGTGACGGCGACGGGGGGTTTGATCGACGGGGAGTGGATCGCTCCGGCCGTGGAGGCTCTTACGAAAAAGTATCCCTTTTTAATGCAGGAACTGCTTCAATTTATCAGCTGGAAAGGCGCTCCTCAGTTCTACTGGGCGGAGAAGATGCCGGAAGCGTCGGGTATTTTTAAGCATGAGGAAAGCGGCCAGCCGTTTTTTGCCGTGGCGTGGAGCCTGCACCAAGGTCTTAAGGAAATGAACACGAAGGAAAGGACGGAAATGCTCCGGCAACTGCTCGAACGCGCGTTGCTTGACTGGGCGGAGCGCGGGGAGAAGGACCGCCGCTCGTCGGTGTGGACGGAGACGGGGAATGAGTTTAGAGATTTAAACGTTCCGGTGGAATATGCCGCGGATCAGACAACTGCTCAGGCCCTGACAGAGGCGGAAAAGACGCGGGAGCGTCAAGCGCTTGAATTGAAACCCATGGTACTTGGGGAAGAAATCCCGCGTCTTAAGAATTTCGAAGGTTTTTTCCACCGAGCTGTTTCCGAGGCATTGGGCGAAAAGGTTGAGAGTCTTCAAGCGGTCATGATCTCCGGGAAGCTCTATCTCGCGGCGGGTACGGATGATGATCAAGCCGTTCACTTGCTTGAGGTCAAAGAAACGAAGGGCGTCATTACTCTCGAGGAAAAAACCGAGATCACCGGATTGGGCGGATATGTCCGGAGTCTTCAAGCGGTCATGATCTCCGGGAAGCATTATCTCGCGGCGGGCACGGGTGAAGATCAAGCCGTTCACTTGCTTGAGGTCAAAGAAACGAAGGGCGTCATTACTCTCGAGGAAAAAACCAGGATCCCCGGATTGGGCGGACGG
>JAHFHJ010000052.1:0-3489 GCA_023246985.1 Candidatus Omnitrophota bacterium
CTCAATCATCGTCAACCGTCATCGCGAGCGTGAGTGTGGCGATCTCTCAATGTAAAAATACTCCTGGCACAGCGTACGCCTTACTGATTCTTCTTCTCGCTGGATTTTTTCCGATGCCACTTTATGCCGCTATGGGCGAAAGAGCCATGGTGGTGACTCCGGACCTCCGGGCAACGCAGGCCGCCCTGGAGGTCTTGAAACAGGGCGGGAATGCCGTTGACGCGGCCGTAACGGCCGAATGGGTTCTCAACGTTGTTTTGCCGCATGCTTCGGGGATCGGAGGCGGGGGTCTTCTTCTTTTCTATGATATTGGGACAAGGAGAATCCTTTCTTTTGACGGCAGCGTGAAGGCGCCCGCGAAAGCCTCGCCCGAGATGTTTTTGGATATTTCGGGCAAGCCCCATTTTCCATCAAAAAAATCAAAGGTTCATGGGACTCGCCCTGGCGCCCTTTTAAAAAAAGAAAATATAAGCCAGGGCAAGCTTCTTCCTTATCAGCCCGAGCGGAGTACGGGCGGACTTCCGGTCGGTGTTCCGGGGATCCTGAAATTAGCGGAAGAAGTTCATGCCAAATACGGAACGCATAAATTTCCGTTCGCGAAACTTTTCGAACCCGCGATCCGATATGCGAAAGAAGGGACCAAAATCTCCGCGGCCCTTGCCAAGGCGCTTCGCGGGAACGCAAAACGGCTGGTGCTTTTGGATCCTGAAAAGGCCGTTTTTTTTGAAAACGGCGCGCCGCTTGAAGAAGGACGAGTCTTCTTTCAACCGGAGCTTGCCAAGACATTGCGCTTGATCCAAACCCGCGGAACGGTTCCTTTTTATAAGGGCTCGATCGCCAAAGCCATAACGCGTGCCGTGGGGAAAAGCGCTTATCAGCCGGGGCGGTTAAACGAAAAAGATCTTAAGGGTTACGGGGTCGCGGCGCGTGACCCGCTTCACTCAACCTATCAGGGGTACGATCTTTTCAGCGCGGGGGCTCCGTCGGGCGGAGGCGTGATGCTTTTTAGAGCGTTCAACATTCTTTCACATTTTGGCGTCTCGGGTCTCGGACAGACCCCGGAGACCTACCACCTGCTTGCGGAAACGCAGAAGGCCGCTTTTTCAAATCGCGCCGGCGTGGCGGATCCAGATCTTTTTGATATTCCGATTCAAGAACTTCTCTCGGAAGCGTGGGCGCAGGATCGGGCGAACGGCATTCGGTTCGATCAGGTTTCAAAGTCCCAAGAAACGCCGGATCAAGACGCGGAACAAGGGAAGAATCCCGAGGGTTCCTCGATCATTGTCGCAGACCCGCAAGGGAATATCGTGATTCTTTTCGCAACGCTCGGGGACGCGTTCGGTTCGGCGCTCAGGGTGGCAAACTACGGATTTTTTCTAAACAACCTGCTGACAGGCCTTGCGGCCGATCCTTCTTCTAAGGATCCGCAATCCCCGGAACTTATTTCCGGAGGGCAACGGCCTCGCGGGCCGGAAGCGCCGGTCTTTGCTTTTAAGAATGGGAAGCCGGTTTTGGCGGCGGGTGCTTATGGCGCCGAAGATCCCGCCGCAATTCTTTTGAACGCGCTGGTTCAAAAGATCGATCTCGGGACCTCCTGCGCCGGCGCCGTGGAATCTCCGCGGGTTTTGGTCCGGGGGAAGGAGCTCCGCATGGAATCCGGGATCTACGAGCAGGAAAGAATACGCCTGAAGCTGGAGTTCTTGGGTCATAGGATCAAGAAAGAGGATCCGATCGGGGTTGCGCAAATGGTTTGTTTTGACGAAGGTTCTGGTAGAATAGCGGGCGAGAGCGATTTCCGCGCGGACGGGGAAGCCGCGGGGCTTTAAATCTCAAATTAAAATCTTAAATCTCGGAGAAAAACGGCCATGATCCTTTACAAGGGAAAGTATCTCGATCTGATCCGTGAAGATAACTGGGAATATGTTAAAAGGAGCACCTGCAGCGGCATCGTCGTGATCGTGCCGATGACCCATGACGGCAAGGTGATCCTGGTGGAACAATTCCGCCGGCCCGTTGAAGCCCAAGTGATTGAATGGCCAGCCGGGTTGGTGAATGACAAAATGCCGCACGATCCCGAGACGATGGAGGCCGCGGCGCGCCGTGAACTCCTGGAAGAAACCGGTTATGAAGCGGCGCATGTGTCGCTTCTCGTGGAGGGTCCGGTTTCAAGCGGGCTGAGCTCGGAGATCATCACCTTCTATCAGGCCCTGGAGGTGGTTAAAATTGCGTCCGGCGGCGGGGATGCGACCGAATCGATCAAGGTTCATGAAGTTCCGCTCAGAGGAGCCGATCTTTGGCTCTACGAAATGGAGAAGAAGGGGCTCTTGGTGGACCCGAAAGTCTATGTGGGGTTGTATTTTTTAAAAGCATAAATTGCGCAACGCGCAAAGCTCAACGCTCGACGTAAAAATATTACGACGAAACTTGTTCCTGCGTTGTGCGTTGATCGTTGCGCGAGGAGTTTAAAATGGAAAAGATCACGCTCTATCAAAAACCAACCTGCACGACCTGCAAAGAGGTCTTCCAAATCCTAAAGGAAATGAATGCCGATTTTGACGCCGTGGATTATTTTACGGACCCGATCCCCAAGGCAAAGCTGAAGGAGCTGATCCGGAAGCTCGGTCTTCCCGTGGAGGAGCTGATCCGCAAAAAAGATCAACTTTTTCTGGATCTCCGGCTCGGCGAAAAGCAGCTGACGGAAGGCCAATGGCTTGATCTTTTGGCCATCTATCCCGATCTTCTCCAGCGTCCGATCGTGGAACAAGGGGAAAAGGCGGCCGTCGCGCGACCGGCGAGAAAGATACGAGAATTTCTTATGCCGGCAGTACCCGTAGTACCGCATGACACTCGAATTTAGGGGTATGCGGTACAATACCGTTAATCACCCCCAACAAGGAGGCTTGAAATGAGCCAGCACGAACAAAGTCCGCAGTCGTATTCTCAGGACGCCGTTTTCTCGAATTTCATGCAACGCGTGTATCAATGGATGGCCCTGGGCCTCGCGCTCACCGGTCTTGCGGCCTTTGTTGCGGTCAGCAATGTCGGGATCATGCGTTTTCTTTTGAGCGGCGGGATGTGGCTTTTTTTCATCATAGAATTCGGGATCGTGATCTGGCTTTCGGCGAGCCTCCGGAAAATCTCGGCCCAGGCAGCCACGATCGGATTTCTAGTCTACTCCGCGCTGAACGGGATCACGATGTCAGGCATTTTTCTTTATTACACGATGGCGTCGATCTCCTCCACTTTCTTTATTACCGCCATGACCTTCGCGGGGGTGAGCGTCTACGGCTGGGTGACGAAGCAGGATCTGACCTCCATCGGAAGCTTTTGCGGGATGGCGCTTTGGGGACTTATTATCGCGAGCATCGCAAACTTCTTTTTCAGAGCGCCGGCCTTCTACTGGATTCTATCTTACGCGGGCGTGGCGATCTTCATCGGGCTGACGGCGTATGACACGCAAAGGCTCAAAGCGATCCATCAGAACATGAC
>JAHFHJ010000052.1:3589-9151 GCA_023246985.1 Candidatus Omnitrophota bacterium
AGTCTCGGATATCTGCCCGAGACGGTGCCTCTTTATGGGGACATGCGGGTCGATGAATATCTGACCTTTGTGGGCCGGGCACGCGCGTTAGAAGGCGCAAAACTCACGGGGCGTCTTGACTGGGTTCGGGAGGCGTGTCAGCTTAAGCCCGTCTGGAAGCACCTTCTGGCCGAACTTTCCAAGGGCTACGGCCAGCGGGTCGGCCTCGCGCAAGCGCTGATCCATGATCCGAAGGTCCTGATCCTGGATGAACCGACCTCCGGCCTCGACCCGATCCAGATCCTCGGGATCCGATCCCTTGTGAAAAGTCTCGCCAAAGAAAAAACGATCCTTTTTTCCACGCATATTCTACAGGAAGTCGAAGCCCTGGCCGACCGCATCGTCATCCTCAATGAAGGAAGCCTTGTGGCGCAGGGGACGAAGCGGGAGCTGGCGGAGAAAGTCCGGGATTCAGAAAAAGCCGCGGGGGATTTGAGCCTCGAGGAGATCTTTATCGGGCTCCTGATGCCTCCGCAAGGGACGAACGCATGAAAAAAAGTCCGAACCTCCGGATCATTCTGAACCGGGAAATAGCCTCTTACTTTAACTCCGCGATCGCTTATGTTTTCATGATCATTTTCACGCTTTTGAACGGCGGGCTTTTTATGACGCAGTTCTTCCTGGTCGGTCGCGCGGATATGCGCGCGCTTTTCTACACGCTCCCATTCTTTCTCTGCGTTTTTTTGCCGGCGATCTCCATGCGCCTTTGGGCCGAAGAAAAGCGCGGAAATACGCAAGAACTTCTTCTGACTTTTCCCATGAAACCGCGGGAACTCGTGCTCGGGAAATTTTTGGCCGGTTTTCTTTTTTATCTCATCACGCTTGCTTGCACCTTCCCGATTCCGGTGATGCTTGCCGCGCTCGGCCGGCCGGATCTCGGCGTGATCCTGAGCGGTTATGTCGGCGCGGCGCTTTTGGGCGGATTTTTTCTCGCGATCGGAACGCTCGTATCGGGTTTTTGCCGTGACCAGATCGTGGCGTTCATTCTTTCCATGATGATCTGCTTCGGGCTTTATCTCGCGGGCACCGAATTTGTGGCGTCCTCCCTCGACGGATGGGTTGCGGGATTCGGGACCTTTATCCGGCGCTTTCTTGGGGCCGCGGACCCTTACGCCGCGTTCGCCAAGGGCGTGATCGATAATCGCGACGCGCTTTATTTCGCGGTCGGCAGCGCGGTCGCCTTGGTGTTGAACGGGTTCTGGATCGAGGGACGCATGCGGCCGAAAGCCGGATCGATTTTCACGACGGCGGCGGTCCTTTCAGCCGGGATCTTTCTTCTGAGCAACTGGCTTACGGCCGGAGTTCCTCTCGGGCGCTTTGACATGAGCAAGGGCCAAAGCTACACGATCTCCCCGGCAACTCAAAAAATCCTGCGAAGTCTCCCGTCGCCCGTCATGGTGAAATTCTATATTTCTTCCGCGGACAAGATGCCGACTTCCATGAAAACGCTCGAGCAGGACGCGCGCGACAAACTTGAAGAACTTCGCGTCGCGTCGGACGGCCATTTTCAGTACAAAATTTTTCATATGGATGCCGCAACGGCGGTGGAGGGGACGAAAAAAGAGAATACGATGGAAGAACAGCTCTCCCAAAAAGGCGTGCGGCCTTTTCAGGTCGAATCCATCCAAGCCGATGAACTGGGCGTCCGGCTCATCTATTCCGGGCTTACGATCTCTTACAAGGAAAAGCCCGAGGAGATTCTCCCGCAAATCCATCCGGGGAATCTCGACGATCTGGAATACGCGATTATTTCAAAACTCTATCGCATGACCCTCCCGGCAATCCCGAAAGTCGCGCTGATGGCGCCTTATCAGGAGCGGTCGGTCGACCCCAATCTTATGATGTTGCTCCAACAGCTCGGCGGTCAGGTTCCGCCCAGCTATCGCGACGATCCGTATGAATATTTGCAATCGGGGCTTGAAGGCGAAGGTTATCCGGTTTCCCGCATTTCCCTCGATGAGAAATCGGAGATTCCGGAAGGGACCAAGACGCTTGCCGTGGTGGAGCCGGGACATTTGACGAAGCGCCAAAAGTATGAAATAAACCGGTTCCTTTGCCGGGGAGGCTCGCTGCTTATGGCAGTACAGAATTATGAGTTTCATTATAAGCCCGAGGAAACGGGATGGATCACGCTCGTGCCCAGCGAAAAGAATCCCGAAGTGAACGACCTCCTTTCGGCCTGGGGCTTCGGGGTGGACACCCCTATTCTGGCAGATGAGCAGAGCGAAGCGATCACGCTTTCTGTCGGCAGCCGCGCGGGACTTCCCGGGATCTCCATTCCGGTGAAGCTTCCCATTCAGATCCTTCTGACGGACGCGGAAATGAACAATCAGGTTTCCATCACCTCCCGCCTTCCCGTATTTTTATATCTCTGGGGCAGTGCGCTGAAGATCGATCGGGATAAAATCAAAACACAAGGTCTTAAAGCGCAGACGCTGCTTCATTCCAGCAAGCATTCCTGGACCATACCCTTCCAATCGGGAAGCCTGACGCCCCGGGAGTTGGCGCGCAATGCAAAAAGCGTTCCGGGACCATTCCCATTGGCCGTGTTGGCGGAGGGTCAGTTTGTGGACGCGTTTAAAGGGCAAAAAATGCCGGATTGGGCTCCTGCCGAAACGCCTGCCGATGCAGCGGTTCAGAAGCCCGGGGAGAAAATCCGGGAGGACCAGAAGTCCCAGCCTCTTGAGATGAAACCCGGGAAACTTCTTTTGATGGGCGCGGCGACGCCGTTTCAAAAACAATTGATGCGAAGCGGGGGACACCTGAATTTTTTTCTCAATGCCATCGATGTTCTGACGCTGGGAGACGCGCTGATCGGCATTCGCTCAAAAGGCCAGGTAAGCCGGACACTTCCGAAGATCCCGGCTCCCGCGAAGGTGGCGTGGCGGCTCTTCGTGATGTTGCTGATGCCCGTGGTTATCGCGCTGCTCGGTTTCGTCCGGGCTTTCATGCGTCGTCGGACAAAGCAAGTGTATCTGAAAAATCTAATATCGTTCTCCATTTGATTCTATCCCGACTTTGATTTTCTTTTCATGAACGGTAGTTGGGGTTGCCCCAATTTCAATTTCGTTAAAATGGATAGGTATTGGGACTACCCCCAACTTTGAATTTTTTTACATCAATGGTAGTTGGGGTTGCCCCAATTTCAACTTCGTTGAAATGGATAGGTATTGGGACTAAGGGTTAACGGTATGGTACCGCATACCCCTAAATTCGAATATCATGCGGTACTAACCCCTTAAAACAAAGGGACTGTCTCTGTCACAATTTCTTATGAATAAAAAACAGATCCTCATCTTGGGCGTTATTCTCGGGATTCTCGCGCTCGGCATTCTTTTAAAGTCCCGGGCCCGCTCCTCGAACGATGCCGTTTTTTCGGCCCACGGGGAGGGCGTCGTCATGACGAATTTTGATCCGTTGAAAGCGGAGCGGATTCTGATCGCACGCGGTTCCCAAACGCCGCCCGTGGAACTCGTGAAAGAAAATGGCGCGTGGAAAGTGAAAAGTCTTTGGGGCGCCCAAGCGGATCCCGTGAAAATCGAAGCGCTCATTCAGAAACTTCACGCGATTCGGGGAGAACTTCGAGGATCAGGGAAAAAGCTCTTTTCGGATTTTGGCATTCAGGAACCCGACGCTCTTTCGGTCAAGTTTTTTGGCGCGAAGGGCGTCTTACTTCTGGATCTGCGGATTGGAACAAAACAGGCGGGCGCGGACGGTTATTTTATCCGCGAATCCCAAAAAGAGGACATTTTTCTCGCGGATCTGAATATAGCAGAGCTTTTAGGGATCTATGAGGACTTCGATACGGCAATCCCCCGCAGCGGTATTTGGGCGGATCGCCGTCTTTTTAATTTGGATCCTGAAAAAGTGACCCGGATCACTGTTTATCGGATGAAGGGGAATGAAAAGACTAGGGTCGCGGGGTTGGAACGCGAGATCGATCTCAAGGACCCGCTTCAAAGTTCCTGGAAATTTTCGCGCAAGGATAGGACTCTGCCGCCTGCCCCTGAAAAGGTCCTGAAATTTATCGCGACGATGAACAGTATCCGCGCCGAAAAGATCGTGGATCCTGCCGGCGTCGGGGCGGAAAAACCTGTTTGGCAGCTGGCCGTGACCGAAGGGGGCCTGCCTGCTTCGCAAGGCGGCAGGGAGACGATCCTTAATGCGGGGCCCCAAGATGAAAAAGAAGGCCGTTGTTATGTGAACCGTGCGGGAGATCCCACGATCTTTGAGCTCAAGGCATCCTTTTTTGACGACTTGAACGCGGAGGATACCCGTTTTGTGAAAGATGCGGCGCCGGCCGTCGGACCCACAAAGAAAATATGAAACCTTACCTGGATCTTTTAAGACATATCCTCGATCACGGGACCGAAAAGAAGGACCGCACCGGCACCGGCACGATCAGCGCCTTTGGTTATCAAATGCGCTTCGATCTTGCCCGGGGGTTTCCGCTTCTTACGACCAAAAAGATCTACACTAAGGCCGTGATCTACGAACTTCTTTGGCTGCTTCAAGGCGATACGAACATCCAATTTCTTAAAAATCACGGCGTGACAATCTGGGATGAATGGGCCAATGGGAACGGGGATCTTGGACCGGTCTATGGCGCCCAGTGGCGCGCGTGGAAACGGCCCGACGGGACCGTGGTGGATCAGATCGCACAGGCCGTGGAAATGATCAAGAAAACTCCGGATAGCCGACGGATCATTGTAAGCGCCTGGAATGCCGGAGAGATCGAGAAAATGGCGTTGCCGCCGTGCCACGCGTTCTTCCAGTTCTATGTCCTGAACGGAAAGCTTTCCTGCCAGCTCTATCAGCGCAGTGCGGATGTTTTTTTGGGCGTGCCTTTCAACATTGCGTCTTACGCCTTGCTTACCCTGATGATGACTCAGGTGGCGGGGTTAAAACCGGGTGAATTCATTCACACTTTTGGAGATGCGCATATTTACCAAAATCATCTGGAGCAAGTGAAGCTGCAATTAAGCCGTGAGCCCAAAGCATTGCCCCGGATGATCCTGAATCCCAGGGTCCAAAATATCTTTGATTTCCAATATGAGGATTTCACCATCGAGGGTTACGACCCGCATCCGGCGATTCAGGCGCCGGTCGCCGTATAACTTGCGCAATGCGCAACGCACAACGAAGAGGCAGGTCGTTGCGCTTTGCGCGTTGTGCGTTGCGATTTCCGGGAGGTTTCATGCTTTATCATATCGTTGCGGTCGCTAACAATCGCGTGATCGGAAAAGGCAATCAGCTTCCCTGGCATTTTTCGAAAGATTTGCGGCATTTTAAAAAAATGACCACGGGCCAGACTGTGATCATGGGCCTGAAGACGTTCGAGAGCCTTGGCTGCAAAGCCCTGCCTCATCGCACGAACTTCATCCTGGATCGGAGCGGCGCAACGCCCTATCCCGGACAGACTTTTTTCGCTTCCCTGGAGGAAGCTCTTAAAAATATCCGGACCGAGCGGGCTTTTATTATCGGAGGCGCCGAACTTTACCGCACGACGATCGATCGCGTCGA
>JAHFHJ010000161.1 GCA_023246985.1 Candidatus Omnitrophota bacterium
CATTTGTTACTACTTGCCTGTCGTAATATCGATCCAGATACGCCCGCAGTAGCTTCATGATACGCTCCGCCGCTTTAGCCGCCAGCCCCGCCACCCAGGCAATCCCCTTGTTGGCAGATGTTCTCACTTCCGCGCGGGCATTTTCATCCGCTCGATTCAGACTCCTAAGCGCTTCCCTTGCTTCGATCTCAGTCATCCGGACATATTTCACCCGGCGCACAAGCGGTCTGTCCGCATACTCTTTCCCCGTGCCAAAATCATAGGCGGGCTGCGGGTCGCCGGTCTTGAGTCCCGATGCTTTCACGGCATAGGCCAGATCCGCGATATCCGGGCTCATCGTCTCGCCCGAACGATGCGAGATCACCGCCGCGATCCCGTTTTTCTTGGCCATCTTGAGGGTCTTGAGCGTACCCGAGACGGTCCCATTCTGATTCACTTTAATGAGAATGGCGCTCGCCGCCTTCGTAGCGATCCCTTTCGTCAGGCGCTCCGACTGCGTGACAAAAAGATCGTCCCCGATGGTCACAATGCCCTTTTCGGTCATCCGCCGAGTGAGTTCCGTCCACCCGTCCCAGTCATTCTCGGCCAAACCGTCTTCGATCGACCGGACCTTGCCGCCATATTTTTTCGCGAGCGAAACGTAATAATCGATCATCGGACCGGAGCCGCTCTCCCGGCCCTGAAATTTGTATTTTCCGTCCTTGAAAAATGAACTGGCCGCGACGTCGAGCGAAAGCTGGACGTCCTCGCCCACTTTATAGCCGGCTTTTTCGATCGCCTGGAACACGTACTCGATCGCCTCGGAGCTGTTCCCCAAGCCTTTGACCGAAAACCCGGCTTCATCCGCCCGGGATATTTTGTCCGCGCCGAATTGGCCGACCAGGATCTCCTTCAATGCCGCGTCGACCCTGTCGCCCATCTCGAGCGCTTCGCGATAGATCTTGGCGCTCACCGGCACGATCATGATTTCCTGGATATCAATGCGGTCCTTGCCCAGCGTCTCGCCGGGTTTCAAGGCATGCAATCCGCCGTTGTAGATATTCATCAAAAAGCGGACCGGCTCCGGATTGTCATAAACCGCTTTCGGTTCGAATTCCCGGATGTATTCGTAAAGCTGCATCCCATGCAGCGCGGCGGCCATTTTCCAAAGCGCCCAGGAAATCGGCACCGTCGCGTTCGCGCCCAGGTCCTTGAAATTATCTCCGGCGACCTGAATGATCAACGCCTCAAGTGTCCGGAGACCCACGTGCTTCGTAAGGTCAAGGCCGCTTTGCTTGATCAACGGCGCGATCACCTCATTGACATTCCGGATTGCCCGCTCGGTCGAGACCGTGCGCGCTTCGTCCTCGCCTTTGGACGCCCCGGCAGGAACATCGCCGGTCGTGGTGATATCACCCAGCGTCAATGAAACCTGCACCGTGGATTTCCCGCGAGAATCCTTGATTTCTTTCGCCGTGATCGTAGCATCCGCCAACCGCGCTTCCGAACGGCCGGACATAGTTTTGCCTTCCGCTAAATCGCGCTCAAAAACAGCCCGGTCAAGCAGCGTGTGGGGCGGCGCGACAATGACCTCGACTTGACCCTGACGGACGAATTCCTCGCCTGCCAGTCCCGCGATGAACGGACCCGTGCCGGTTCTCTTTGCCGCTATTTCCGCCTTCCAATTGGCCGCCAGAACGGATTTTCTTCCGTTCTCCTTGTCCCCGATCTCGGCCATCAGCCGGCCCATCTTGGAAAAACTTTCCAATTGCAAACTCGCGCCCCCGACCAGAAATCCGTCGATATCCGGCTCTCTCAAAAGCTTCTCGACATTCTCCGGTTTGGCGGAACCTCCGTAGAGGATTCTCATGCGAGCCGCAAGCTCCGGAGAGTAGGTCCGCGCAAGCCAGTCCCGGATCGCCTTATGCGCCTCCTGAGCTTGTTCCGGCGTGGCGGTCAAACCGGTGTTAATCGCCCAGATCGGCTCGTAGGCGATCATGCTCACCGCTTTTGCGACCTCCTTTTCGCTCATCCCTCGGAATGCCGCCTCAAGCTGGTCCGAGATAAACCGGATATGATCTTCGGCGTTCCTGATGCTCCGGGGTTCACCCACGCAAAGTAATTCCTGGAAATCTTCCGTCCCGGCGGCTAATTTCAGTTTTTGGTTAAGGGTCGCGTCGGTGTCTCCATATTGCTGATCGGTCCGCAGAAGTTTCCCATACGCGGGCGAGTTTTTGTCCGTATCATATACTTCCACGAGCCGCTTCCGTCTCTCGCTATGACCGGCCAGTGAAGCGGTAACGCCCACCTCCTTAAGATGATCGGGATTGATCTTGCCCGTAGCCGCGCCCGTGTCTAGCGAGAAATTTTGGGCGTATATTTCGATAATATTCCGCGCTTTTGATCGCCCGTCGGACACAGTTCCGTCTTTGGATTCGGCGTCGGCGGGTTTTAAGTCCACATCGCTCTGCGGCGCCTTTGGAGTGTGCCCCCCATACCAGCCGATAGCGGTGGGTTTTTGGTCCGTGCCGCTCCTGGGCGGCCGCTTTAAAAAGTTATATATCCAAATAAATTCTTGGTATTCTGCTGTGAGTCCGTGGGCGGCGGCAAGGAAAACGTTTATCAAGCGGCGGAAGAAATTTCTCCAACCCCCCAAAAAATTGATACCCTCCCGAAGAACGGTTACAAGAATAGCATTGGCTTGCAGCAAAGGAGAACGGTCAATGCTCCCATGTTTAAAAGCCAGATCCAAAATCACACCCTGGAGTCCTTGAACAGCTTTGCCCAGATCACCTTCTCGAATGTTCGCTATGTAATCCCCCAGCAGACGACTTATCTGAGCATTGTTGGACTTGTGCACATCCTCCAGGGACTTGCGAATCCCGGCGATTAGCTCAATCGCGCGGGGTATTTTTTCACCGGCATCGACCGGCATTGCTTCAAAAACAGCAAGCGTCTTCGTTGCCCGCTGGATGATATCGGTTTCCGGACTGTCGGGGTACGCCTTAGCGAAAAACCATTTAAGCCCTCCGAACGCCTCATCATGCGTGATCATTTTCTTTTTTCGAGCGAATAAAATTTCTTCGGGCAGCATACCTTCCGCCGTCTCGCGCGTTTCCGATCGCCTGC
>JAHFHJ010000053.1:0-3162 GCA_023246985.1 Candidatus Omnitrophota bacterium
GGATCTTTCCCGCCAGTTAAGACGGTCTGCCATTTCAATCATGTCTCATGTTGCCGAGGGCTTTGAGAGAGGGGGGAGAGCCGAATTCCATCAATTTATTTCCATCGCAAAAGCTTCATGCGCCGAACTACGTTCTCAGCTTTACATTGCCAAAGATGCTGGTCACTTAAAAGATGAGGAATTCCAGGCGGTGCATGCAACGGCCGAAGAAGTCGGGAAAATTTTAAGCGGACTTCGTGTTGCAGTTGCGAAACAGAGAGACCGGCAATGACTCAGTCCTCAAATCTCAGTCCTCCAACCTTGTACTTCAAGCAGTTAAGCGTCGGGTACATGGGAAATTTCATTTATTTAATCGGGGACCGGAAGACTCATGAATGCGCGGTGGTGGACCCGGCATGGGACGTCGACGCCGTTCTCAAGCAAGCTGAAAAAGACGGGATGAAGGTCGTGGCGGGGATCCTCACGCATACGCATTTTGACCACTGCAACGGCGTTGAGGCCCTCATCGAGAAGACGGGCGCGAAGGTCTATGTTCACGAGCATGAGGCGAAATATCTTAACAACATCAAAGAAAACCTCATCGAAACGAGAGAAGGCTCCAAGCTTAAGATCGGAGCTATCGAGATGATCTTTCTCCACACGCCGGGCCACACCGAAGGCGCGCAGTGCATTCAGGTCGGAGACACACTTGTGACGGGGGACACGCTTTTCGTGGGGGCTTGCGGCCGGTGCGATCTCCCGGGCGGAAATGAAAAGACCCTGATGCAAAGTCTCAAGCGCCTGGCGTCACTGGACGGGTCCTTAAAAGTTTTTCCGGGTCATGCCTATGGCGATGCGGACGCTTCCACGATCGAACGCGAACGGCGTACGAATCCGTTCATGAAATTCTAGAAAAAGCCATGAGTCTTGAGGAAAAAACATTGAGTGAAGATATTCACGGCTTAAAAGGTATTTCAAACCATGACAGAATTTGAAACCAATCCGGAAGAACAAGCCAACCAGTTTCTGCAGGAGGCCTATGAAAAACAGATGGCGGGGAACGTGGATGAGGCCATCGAGCTTTACCGGAGGTCCCTTGCTTCCAAGCCAACCTCCGAGGCGCATACCTGTTTGGGCTGGGCCTACAGCGTCAAAGGCCGGTATGGCGACGCGATCCGGGAATGTGAAAAAGCCGTGCATCTCGACCCGGATTACGGAAATCCCTACAATGATATCGGGGCGTATATGATCGAGACGGGACGCTGGGAAGACGCGATCCCCTGGCTTGAAAAAGCGACCGCGGCGGAGCGCTACGACGGCCGCTTTTACGCTTGGTACAATCTGGGCCGCGTTTGGGAACATCGGGGGGATTGGACGAAAGCGCTTGAGGCCTACCGTCATGCCCTCGAACAAAACCCGGAATACTCTCTTGCCGAAAAGGCCATCCGGCGGATGGAAACGGCATTAAACTAAACTTTCAATTTCCCAGAAACAAATCCCAAGCAATTTTTCAAATCTCAATAACCCGATTTTATTTATAAGCTTTTGAAATTTGTTGGGTCATTGCATCTTGGAAGCGGGTGTTTGGGGTCGAAGTCGGGCCGACTTATCCCGCCAAGTTTTTGCTAACAAACTCCCAGTTAATAAGGCTCCAGAACGCTTCGACATATTTCGCGCGCGCGTTCCGCTGATCAATGTAATAAGCATGTTCCCATACATCGCAGACGAGGAGCGGCTTCTGATCGTTCGTCAGGGGATTGCCGGCATTCGACATGGCTTCGATGCCGAGCGTTCCATCCGCATCCTTCACAAGCCAAGCCCAGCCGGACCCGAAAAGCCCTACGGACATGTTCGTAAAAAGAGTTTTAAATTCTTCGAAACTTTCAAACGAGGCGTTGATCGCCTCGAGCAACGCGCCGGTCGGAATGCCGCCGCCTTGGGGCTTGAGGCAGTTCCAGTAAAAGGTGTGATTCCAGACCTGCGCCGCGTTATTGAAAACGGGGCCTTTGGCGGTTTTGATCAATGCTTCCAGGGATTTTCCGGCTTCCGGTTTCCCCTCCGTGAGCTTGTTGAGGTTCGTGACATAAGCGTTGTGATGTTTGCCGTAATGATACTCGAGCGTTTCTTTGCTAATGTACGGCACCAGGGCATCCATGGCGTAAGGAAGTTCAGGGAGTGTGAATGGCATTTTGAGTTTTCCTTTCAAATTTAATCTGCTGGGGCGCGAGATCAGTGCTGATGATGCCGAAACAAAAAAGCTGCCGCCCGCCTGTTTTTTAGATTTTCCCAACCAGGTTCAATCCGGGCTTCAGGGTTTTCTTGCCCGGCTGCCAGTTCGCGGGGCAGACCTCGCCTCCATTTTCGCGAACAAATTTTGAAGCTTTGAGCTTGCGAAGCAATTCCTGCATGCTGCGACCGATGGGGAGATTGTGGATCTCATAGGCCTGAAGTACTCCGTCCGGATCGATGATGAAACTTCCGCGCAAGGCCAATCCCTCGGCTTCGATATAGGTTCCGAACATCCTGGAAAGATTCCCCGTCGGATCGGCGGCCATCGGAAACCGGACCTTCCGGATGGCCGGAGAGACATCATGCCACGCTTTATGGACGAACACGGTGTCCGTGCTCACGCTCAGGAGCTCGGCGCCCTCCTTCTTGAAGTCTTCGTAGAGGCCGGCGGCTTCTTCCAATTCGGTGGGGCAGACGAATGTGAAATCCGCGGGGTAGAAGACGATGACCACCCATTGGCCCTTATAATCGGATGATTTGATCCGCTTGATGTCGTCATGATGGTAGACCTGGACCTCGAAATGGGGCACTGCTTCGCCGATTTTGACCATAAAAACCCGCCTTTCGTTTTTTTCGATGTTTTTGATTTTGAAGAGTTCATTATAACACGTGTTTTCTTTGAGTAAAGATTCAACCATGCGTCCCGCATCTGCTCGGGTTTCGGGTCTATCCCGACTTTAATTTTCTTTTCACGGCGGGTCGTCGGAATCGCCCCAATTCCAACTTCGTTGAAATTGATAGGTATTGGGATTAGGGAGAGGTTATAATCTTTCTCATCATGAAAGATCGTAAAAAATTCCTCCCTATTTCCAAACAAGATATGGCGGAACGCGGGTGGAAAGAGTGCGACGTCATTCTTGTCACCGGCGACGCGTACGTGGACCACCCCTCCTA
>JAHFHJ010000053.1:3262-8935 GCA_023246985.1 Candidatus Omnitrophota bacterium
GTCTCGAGGGCTTCGAGGATGCGGTTCTGCTGCCGGGCTACGAAGAAGCGAGCGCGGATCCCGACAAATTCAACGAAGCCTTTAAAGGCGAATATCGGGAGTCGGATCCGGTGCGCGGGAAGCCGGTGGCGCAGAAGCACGGCGCCCGGTTCGTAATCCAGGAGCCGCCCCCGCTCGCTCTTGAGACCGCACGGCTGGATCATTTCTACGCGCTTCCTTTCGCGCGCGATTGGCATCCGGTTTATGAAAGGACGGGCGGCGTTCCGGGATTTGAGACGGTGCGTTTTTCGATCACCTCGCATCGCGGCTGTTCCGGTGAATGCAACTTTTGCTCCCTTTTCGCGCATCAGGGGCGCATGATCCAGAGCCGCAGCAAAGAGTCGATCCTGAGCGAAGTCAAGATTGTCGCCGCGCGGCGACAATTCAAAGGAACGATCACCGATATCGGAGGTCCGACCGCGAATCTCTACGGCGCAAGCTGTGAACAATGGGAGAACTCCGGTGCCTGCAAAACAAAGCAGTGCATGATGCCCCTAAAATGCAAGAGTTTGAAGCTCGGATATGAAAAGTCCATGGAACTTTGGAAAGAGGTCCTGGCCGTTCCAAAAGTGAAGCATGTTTTCATTCAAAGCGGTCTCCGGTATGATCTTCTCATTGAAAAAGAGTCTGACGCGTACCTTGAGGCGCTTTGCCGAAACCACGTGAGCGGCCGGCTGAAGGTCGCACCGGAACATTCCTCGGACGCGGCCCTCAAAATGATGAATAAGCCTTCGTTTAGCGTCTATGAGCAGTTCGCGGAGCGGTTTAAGGCGATGAACCGGAAAGTCGGTAAAGAACAATATCTCGTGAATTATTTTATCAGCGCGCATCCGGGATGCTCCGACGAGAATGCCCGGGAGCTTGCGGAGTATCTCGCGGCGAATCGGATGCATCCCGAGCAGGTGCAGGATTTCATGCCGCTTCCCATGACCGTTTCAACCTGCATGTATCACACGGGTAAACATCCTTTTACCGGCGAAACCGTGCAGGTCGCGAAAACTTATAAAGAGCGTGAAGCCCAGCGGCTGATCATTCAACCAAGAATCAGGCAACGCGCAACGTCAAAGTCATAAGGCCCATACGGTGACCGTTGTGCGTAGACCGTTGCGCGAGAGGGAAGATTATGATTCAGTATGATGTTGTGGTGGTCGGCGGCGGCGCGGCGGGCATGACGGCGGCGATCTTTGCGAAGCGCGCGGGCCGGAGCGTACTTCTTTGTGAAAAAATGCCGAAACTCGGGAAAAAGATACTCGCTTCGGGTGCCGGTCGCTGCAACATTCTTAGCGATAAAGTCGGCGCGGAATTTTATAACACGGAGGCCCGCGCGCTTGCCGCGTCGGTGTTCGGACAATTCGGGAAGGACAAGATCCTCGGATTTTTCAAAGAGTTGGGGCTGGAGGTTTATACCCAGGACGATGGGCGGATGTTCCCGGTCACGGACCAGGCGTCATCGGTTTTGAAAGTGCTGGAAATGGAATTGGAAAGATTAAAAGTTTCCGTAGGACTGAATTGTGAAGTTAAGAACCTACATATCATTCAGGGCGGATTTGAGTTGAAATTATCCCAAGCAACCCCTTCTCCTTTCCGCCACACATCTCTGGACGGATCCGTCCTCTGGCGGATATCCTCTCTCCCTTCTAAAAGGGGGAGAGGGCCGGGTGAGGGGGGACGCGGGGATGTCAGATGTGGAGAGGTCATTCTCGCGGGCGGCGGAAGATCGTATCCGGCGCTCGGCTCGGACGGGAATGCTTACGCGTTGGCCCAAAAATTCGGACACACGATCGTAGAGCCTGTCCCAAGCACCGTCGCGCTTTTGGTGAAAGATCCCTGGTGTCATTCGCTTCAGGGACAGAAGATTCGCGCGGCCGTCACAAATCGAATTCAAAATAAAAACATCCGCACCGTTTCCGGAGAACTCCTTTTCACACAATACGGTCTTTCCGGGACCGCAATCCTCGATGTGAGTGAAGAGATCTCCATCGCGATGAACCGGGAAAGGATACGGGAGATTCAGGTGGAAGCAGATCTCCTTCCATCATTTTCTGAAGAAGCGCTCAAGACTGAGCTCTCGCGGCGGCTTGCGCGCGGTATTTCAGCGGAGCATCTCCTCGAAGGGCTTCTTCCCGCCAAGTTTTCCGCCGCCATGAAATCTTTACTCGGAAAAAAAGACCTAGCGGCGATCATTCTGGATCTGAAGCATCGCCGGTTCAAAGTGGACGGAACCCGCGGCTGGAATGAAGCGGAATTCACGGCCGGAGGCGTCGCGACCGGGGAAGTTCATGTCAAGACGCTGGAGTCTAAGATCCAAAAAGGCCTTTATCTCGCCGGAGAAATGCTCGATGTGAACGGCCACCGGGGCGGTCACAACCTCGCCTGGGCCTGGGCCAGCGGCGCGGTGGCGGGATCTCAAAAATAAGAAACAGTTCCAGCAAAAGGAGGCTTTCAAATGGGGACGTTGTCCAAAGCAGCAATCTATGCGGCACTCTGGAACAAAGTCCGGGAAACTCTCGTTTTCGGCCAGCGTTAAACCATTCCTATTCTTGAAAGAGTAAGGTATTCAGCAATCGAAGGAGGGGAGCTAACCCCTCCCCGCGGAACGCCGCCCGATTTTAGATTTTGTTCTCGTTTCGCCTTCCCTTTCAAGAATCAGCTGAGGTGACCGATACCTTAGGGAACAGGGGCAGTTCTAATTTTTTACGCTTTTAAAACGGACAGATATTTTAAAGAGGAGAAGCTCACTATGGAAGAAGGGCTGAAAATCGCACAACGTGCTGGTCGAACAGTACAGTGTCCCAAATGCGCCAAGCCTTTAATAGTCGCTATTGAAGAGGGCTGGGAAGTGGATTTTTGCAATCAGTGCAAAGGGATCTGGGTTGACGTTTGGGAAGAAAAGGAATTGCTTCGCATTAAACCAGAAGCTTTTACTATGGATGAATTAAAAAGGTTGCATGCATTCTATAAGCCTCTCGGAAAAGCAGATCCTGTGCGTTATGTCCCCTGTCCTGTTTGCAAAGAGTTAATGAATCGAAAAATATGGGGATCCTATTCCGGCATTATTATAGACAAATGCTATAAGCATGGGACATGGTACGATGACGGGGAGTTGACAAAGATTCAGGAATATGTTGCTTCAGGCGGGATTGAGTACGAAAAAATGGCGATGATGGAAGACGGCTTTAACGCGGTTAACTCTAAGCTTACTAGTGAAGTGAGCCGGATTAATCAGAAATTAATTGGTATATATTCTCGATCAAAGATGGCGCAACTTTATAGCTTGTCGGGCTTTTAACTGCGTAAACCGGACGCGTAAATCGGACACCGTCCCGCGGCGAAGGATTAAGGAACCACCGCCTGTGAATCAACGGGGCTGGCAGGTTAAACGGGGCAGACATTTTGCCATGATCAACCTATGTGCGGAGCCATCCTTCAGCGGAGTAGTCCTTTAGGGTAGGAACGTATTCCTTTTTATCCGGAAATAGAATCAGACGGTCCGGCGCACGAGCGGTATTTTCCGGATCAGGAAGACGGCGGCGAGCGAAAACAGATAAACGACCGCCGCGACGAACGGAATCACGAACGCGGGATGCGACGCGTTGGATCGTAACACAAATCCCCACCGGCCGTGATTCAGGATGTCGATGAACATGGGATGGATCAGATAGATCCCGAAACTTGCCTGCGCGATCAGAGCCATGGCGCGCCGCCCTTCGCCCACAACCCATTTTTCAAGAGTCCCCGAGGCGTGCTTCATCAGAATGAAAAAAGAAGCCGCGAAAACCGCAACATTCGGCGCCAAATTGTCATAGAACAACGGCGAGAACAAGCCCGTTTGCCGGCACACCCAGGCGTTTCCGAAGAAGCAGACCCAAAAACTTCCGCACCAAAAGATCCGGGTCGCGGGCACAGCCCTTTCCGAAACATATTTCCGGATGAAATGCCCGAGCACAAAATATCCGGTGAATCCCAGCCAGGATTCCAGCGGCACGTGGAGATGAAACTTCGGGCCGCCGAGCAATCTCGTCAAGGTCTCGGCGAAGGGGAGACAAAAACTCACTGCAAAGCAAAGCCCAAGAAAATAAAGCAAGGCTCTTTTCGAAGCGCGTGCGACCCAAATGCGGAGCACGGGCGTGATCAAGTAAAGCCCGGTCAGCGTATAGAGAAACCACAGATGGAAATAGACTTTGTCGGACGTGAACCGGCGGAACATTTCCGCGGGTCCAAGACTCGGCTCGTAAAAATGTTTTCGCCACAGAAGATAAAAAAGACTCCACGCAAGAAAGGGGATCAGGATCTTGCCAAAGCGTTTCCTGAAAAAATCAAGGATGCCTTCGGTTTTGGGGAGAAGGAGCGCTCCGCTCAGCATGATGAAAACGGCCACGGCGCCACGGACCGAGGAATCGTAAAGGTTCGCCGTCCACCACCAACCCATGGGAAGAACATGCCATTCCGTGATCACATCCGCGGCCACATGGGTCAGGACCACGCACCCCATCGCGATCACCCGAAGCAGGTCGATCCAGAGAAGATCCTCCCGCCGGGGTTCCGTCGTGGGACTGGCGCCTGTGGGAGTCATGTCTTTCTTATCGGCAAGACACGGAAATAACAAAAACCGGCCCTTTTTTACACGCGTTGGAGGCGCGTGAGTACTTCGATGTGCTTCGTGCGCGGGAACATGTCAAAGGGAATGACTTCCACGATTTTGTAGCGGCCGGCCGCGAGGATCAGCCGGAGATCGCGCAGGAGGATCTGCAGATCGCAGGCCAGATACACGATCGTTTCCGCCGTTTCTTCCCGGGCCAGAAAGTTCGCGAGCGAAGACGCGATGCCTTGGCGCGGCGGGTCCATGAACAGAAGCGTTCCGGATTTCGGATGCGACAGACTGAAGCGCGGAAAGGTTTTCTCGACTTTGCCGGTGAAAATCCCGGTGATCGGCGTATCGAGTCCGTCAAAATTTCTCCGAAGACATCCCATGCTGTGCGGGCTTTCTTCAAAACAATGGATCTCCGGGATCCCCCGGGCGGATAAAAGAGAGAAAGTTCCGACGCCGGCATAAAGATCCAGAAAACGCGCGGGCTTGATCGCCGCGATCCATTCCTTCAGCTTTTGGGCGATCCATTCCGTCACCTCGATGTTATTCTGGAAAAATCCCGTCGAACTTGTCCAGAGCGAACGCCCGCCAATCCCGACGCGATAAAGTCTTTCCTCATCGCTTGTGAAGATCCGGCCCTTCTCGTCCAGTTTGAAAGCCCTTTTTTCTTCCCGGCGGTTCAGCTTGTGCTCGGCAGTGAAAACCTCCCGGAGCCGCTCATCCGCAAGCATGCAATAATCGATCAGGACCTTGGAATAGTTATCGCGGGCGATAAAACCGAGGCGCTGGGGTTTATGGTTTTTTTCCACCGTGCGATGGATCGTGATACTGTTCCGGTAGCCATAATCTTTGGCGCCGTGTTGAATCGGATGAATCAGGATCGCGGCATCTTTGAAAGCCTGTCCAAAACTTTCCCGCACCTGGGCTTCTTTCCATTTCAATTCTTCGGAATAGGGGAGATGCGGGTATTGGCATCCGCCGCAGCGCTCGGTATAAGGACACGGAGGACGGATGCGGTAAGAGGCGGCTTCAAGAATCCGGATCAA
>JAHFHJ010000162.1 GCA_023246985.1 Candidatus Omnitrophota bacterium
CTCCGGGATCAAGGCATGCACTGAAGACACCCAAATCTGCAAAAGATCCGTTTTGGCCAGAAGGATCAACGTCGACGTATCCAAAATAATACTCTGTATTGCCATACACTACAAACGTACACTAAAGATCTACTCTTGTCAAGACGAATTTTAGCAGACGAATTTTAGCGGCTAGGCGGCGGATCCAACGGTCTGAAACTTGTTAAAGTATCGCTGGAGCTCTTCACCGAAGAGCTTGATAAGAGATCTGGTCATATAAACGGCCGCGATTTTAACTGTACCCTCCCCGGTATCCCCTTTGGCGAACGCAATGATATGTCCTTGACTCAATACCTCCTCCGTCAACACATTTCCTGACATTCGCCTGACTTCCTGAAGGACCCGGTCAGCGACATCGGATGGTTTGGGTTCTTTTAGATTTTTGATACCCAGGAGGTACAGCGAATAGGCCACCAGCGACTGGACGGGATAAACGTAGTCCTCCACCGCGTAACCCGCCGCGGCGTAACCGACCTCGGGGGTCAAGCCATCGACGCCCGTGATCTCGACTTTTGGTTTTCCGGCGGGGATATCGACCTCACGAAACACTCCAGCGGCGTCCTTCATCGCGTATTCCAAAAGGGAATAATCCATTTTTTTGCTGTAGAAATAAAACTGAACGTTCGGGTAACGGCGTTCTTCGGCCAATTTCGCCAACACCGCCTTTAAAACCAGGATATTTTTTTGAAATGTCGGCGTCACGCCGGTCTGCCCTTCTACATTGAAACGATCCACATTGAAACCTACGGCGCCTTCCAAGAGGTCGGGTGTCAGTCCATATTTGGCTAAAAGCTTGACCAATTCCGACTCAAATACGCGCGCCTGTCTTTGCTCCTCGTTGAAAATGAGTGCCGCCTCGCTCACGGGCGACGCCAGCGCCGGCTCCTCCGCGCCTGTTTTCCTTGCCTGAACGATCTCAAGCGCCATCTTCCGCGACAATTCGAGTTGGCTGATCTCTTCTTTTGTAAATACAGCGCGATAGGTTTCCTTCTTCGGGGCGCTTTCTTCCTGGTAAAAATGGACGGTGGCACTGCCATCTTCCTGAATTTTGTCGACCTCAACCACCAAGATGCCATTCTCCGCGAGAAACGCTGAACGCTTCCTTTCATTTTCCGGCAACCAATTCAAGAGGATCCCCGAAAACAACGCGCGAACATGCGGGTTTTCCATCTCTTCTTTAGGATCGGAACTCATTTTTGTGGCTAATCTCGCGCCGCCGGATAAAAATTTATCTGCTTTCTCGTTAATGTCCGTTTCCGGCCCAACCTTCATGATCTCCACGGAACGTTCAGTCTTCATCGACCTGAACACGATCCGCTCTCCCGGACGCGCATTAACAACTATCGTCTTAGCCAGGCGCGCGCCGGATCTACTGGAAAATAACACCACGGCTGGCACGGGTCTCTGTCCGTTGGGTCTTGCGACTATTTTTTGTCGCGCCGATCCTTTTCTGCCTTGCGCGAATTCTTCGTGCTGATTTCTTTGGTTATCCAGATAGTATCTTTGTACGCCACCGCTTGTCACTGAAAGGATTGCGTTTTGGACTCCTAGTTTCAAAAGCGCCTCGATCAAGTCTTGAAGGGAGATTTCCGGTTTTTTTCCATCCTCCGGATCCCCTGAAAGCTGGACAATCACAAGTTTTTTATTTTTGTCATAGCCAAAAGCGGACATCGCCATTCGTTGGTTACCGGATACCCAATTCAACTGATTTCCCCTTACGGAAGGTCGTTGATTAAATTGAATCTCCCCGAATTGACTTTCGCCGTCCTTGATCAAGAGAGGTCCGGTGATACCGTTTTGGAACGGAAGATCACCCATGATCTTTCCACCATGAAGCACCAGTTCATAAACCCCTCGTTTCTTCGGATCCAGGCTCAAGCCCCAAAAAGAGCCCTCAAGCGGTCGTTTTTCAGACTGAAGGATCCCCTTGCCCGTTTTATGGATCAACTGTCCGTTCACCACCAAAAGATCATTGCCCGCGACAAATTCTCCTTGTGACGTAGGAACGGCGAGAACGACGGAGTCCGGTTTATCGGACCGCGCCACATATTCCCCCGCCGTATAACCGAGATGACCACGATCCGCGTCCGTGATCGGCAAATCCACCCAATCACGATCGACAACCCTTCTATCCACCATTTGCCTCGCGGAATATCGCGCGGGATCAATGACAAAAACCTTCCCCTCGGAAAACAAATTTTTTCCTCTGATAGAAATTCTTTTAACATCAAAACCCGTACCGACTCGATATAAATCTTTGACCGATATCTCATTCGCCAACCTGGCACCGGCGGTTATCGAGAAAAGTCGGCGGTTGACGCCCGCGAAAAAATTTGATAGATTCGACGGTTGCGCGAGGAAATCAAAGAAGTGAAATCCGATGTTTCCATGATCAAAATGATCATTCCCACGCTCGCCACCAAAAAAGATCTTGAACCCCTCGCGACTAAAAAAAACCTGTTCTTTTGCCAGCCGAGCACCGATCGGTCGGCGCAGGACTATTTCCGTGCCGATGCGTTTGCCGGAATCGGTGAGGACCGCGTGCGGTTGGTTTGAAAAACCGTTGGCGGCCGTGATCTCCAGAGCGCCGACCCCGCGGCCGGACTGTGTGGATGCCCCCTCGACCCAGCCCAGTATTTCCGCTCCGGTCTTTCCGATGCCGGCGATCATGTCCTGGGTGATGGATCGTGAAGGTTTAAGCGCCGGAGGTTCTAGATCGGAATCCTCGGCCTTCACAGCTTCATCATAAACACGATATTCAACGGCCAAAGGTGTGATGTTCCAAGTCAGGATCATGACCCGCCCCGCCTCCTTCGCGTTACCATGCGCTTCGGCATTGGCAAGCGCGTCGGTCAGGACCGGCATGGATGAAAAGACGAGATCACCGAGCTCCTCATCTGAAATCGAATATCCCTTAAGAATAGACCCGATCATACTCTCCAAATGATCTCTAAAAGCGACGATCGCGGGCCGCTTAACC